>JBEKNX010000037.1:0-18684 GCA_049522375.1 Acidimicrobiales bacterium
GTCGGGCGTCGGTGGGGGCGACGCCCGGCAGGCCGGTGGAGGGGCCAGGGCCGGCGGGCCCAGGCCGGAGGGGGGCGCTGGTCAGAGGGGGGCAGGAGTGGGCACATTTCCTCGGTTTCCGTTTGTGCCGGGGCGCCAGGCGGGCGGGGGCGCTGGTGGCGGAGCGTTTGCCGCTTTTGTTCAGACTCGTTCGCCGCAGGTCGATTCTTGAGTTACGCCGGCCAACGGACTGGCCTGACAAACAAAGCCCGACGGAGCGGGGAACATGATCCTTTTATCTAGGCTCAACGGTCAACAGATAGCGCTCAATGCCGACCTGATCGAACGGGCTGAGGCTACGCCCGACACGGTGCTGACGCTGGTGGACGGCACCAAGCATGTAGTGGCGGAAAGCGTCGAAGAGGTGATCGACCGCGTGCGCCAATACCGCGCCTCGGTCCTCGTAGCGGCCAAGCACCTGGAAGAAAACGGAGGGCAAACCCGGGCCACCTTGAGGGCGCTGCCCAGTCCAGGAGACAGCTGACATGGACCCGTCGAGCTTCGTCGGCATAGGGCTGGCGATGTTCGCCCTCCTGGTCGCCATGATCATGGACGGCGGCAACCCGGCGGCTCTGATCGCTCCTTCATCGATCCTGCTGACCTTCGGGGGCACCATCGGTGCCGCCACTGCCGGCATGCTGATGAGCGACGCCAAAGGGATGCCGAAGGTCTTGAAGTCCGCCCTGACGGCCAAGGTGACGCCGGCCGACGATGCCGTCGCCGTGGTGGTGTCGTTCGCCGAAAAGGCCCGCCGCCAGGGCCTGCTGGCCCTGGAGGAAGAAGCCCGCCAGATCGACGACGCCTTCCTGCGCAAGGGGATCGAGATGGCGGTGGACGGCTCGGACCCCGAGGAGATACGCGACATCCTGGAGCAGGACGTCGACGCCATGAAAGCCCGCCACCGGACCGGGGCCAAGTTCTTCTCGGACATGGCCGGTTTCGCCCCGACCATGGGGATCATCGGCACGGTCATGGGCCTGCTCCACGTCCTGCAAAACCTGTCCACCCCCGCCACCCTGGGGCCGATGATCGCCGCCGCCTTCACGGCCACACTGTGGGGCGTCATGCAGGCCAACGTCTTTTGGCTCCCGCTGTCCAACAAGCTGAAGCGGACCAGCGAGGTCGAAGTCAGGCGCATGGAGCTGCTGCTGGAAGGCATCCTGGCCATACAGGCGGGGGCCAACCCGCGCGTGGTAGAGCAGCGGCTCCTTTCCTACCTCTCCCCCGCTGAACAGGAGGCGGCCAAGGAGGCACGAGAGGCGGCCAAGGCGAGGGAGGCGGCCTGAGATGTCCCGGCCCCGCAAGCGCAAAAGCGCCGAACACCACGGCGAGGAGGGGCCCAGCGCAGAACGTTGGCTGCTCACGTACTCGGACATGATCACCCTGCTCATGGTCTTGTTCATCGTGCTGTTCGCCCTGGGCCAGACCGACATCAGGAAGTTCAATGCCTTCAAGGACAGCTTCCACCCCATCGGCCAGACCGAGGACGTCACGCCGCCCGGCGGGCCCGGAGTGCTCTCCCAGCCTTCCGCCATCGCCACTTCCGAAGAGAACCCGTTCGCCAAGCTCGATTCCTCGGCCATCGCCGCCCAGAGCGGGGAAGACCAGATCGGCCAGAAGATGTCGGGCCAGCAGGCGGCCGGGAGCAAAGACCCCGGCTCCCAGACCGCCGGCCAGAGCGAGGCGGGCGAGTCTCAGCAAGCCGAGCAGGAGGCCCTCGCCAACGCCGCCGTGCAGATGGAAGAGGCCCTGGACCGGATGGGCCTGGCCAAAGAGGTCAGCTTCAACTTCGACGCGCGGGGCCTGGTCGTCTCCGTCCTCACCGACAAGGTCCTGTTCCCCCTGGACTCGGCCCAATTGCAACCCGAAGGCGTGGCGATCATCAATGCCATAGGCCCCGTGCTGGCCCAGCTGCCCAACCAGGTGGACGTGGAAGGCGACACCGACAACCAGCCCATCCACGGCGGCCCCTACGCCGACAACTGGGCCCTGTCGGCGGCCCGCGCCGTAGCCGTGGTGGAGGACCTGATCCGGGACCACGGCATAGACCCCGACCGGCTGCAGGCCACGGGCAACTCGGACACGCGGCCGGTCGTGCCCAACAACACCCCCCAGCACCAGGCAGAAAACCGGCGTGTACAGATCGTGGTTTTCTCCACCACAGTCGTAACGCCGTAGGGAGAAGCAAATGGCGAAAAAGACCAAACCCGGGGCTCAGGACGCCGGCAAGGGCGCCGCGGACAAGCCCAAGCACGGCAAGCGCGCCCTATTGCTGGTGCTCTTGCCCGTGCTCCTCGTCGGTGCCTTCGGCTACAAGACGATGACCAAGAAACCCCCGGCCGCCCTCGACAAGGGTGGTCCCACGACCACGGTGGCAGGGCCCACCCTGGAAGAGACGTCGCTCACGGTCAACCTGCGGGACGGCCACTACCTTGAGTTCACCGCCGCCCTGCAAGTGGCGGCAGGCAAGAAGTACACCGTCCTCGCCGACAACCAGCCCATAGTCCTGGACATCCTCAACTCGCAGGCCGAGGCCACGACCGAGGCGCAGCTGCTGCTGCCCGGAGGGGTGGCGGCGTTGAAGGCGAGCATCATACGGGCCCTCGACCAGGACTGGCCCGGCCTGGTCGTCAACGTCTTCTTCGAGCAGTTCGTCATGCAGTAACCCCGGGCGCAGGGCACCCGGTTCCTCAGGTCGGGCCCGCCCCGGTCGATCTGAAGGCAAATGAACTCGGAGGAAGTGCAAAGGGCGGTGGTCCCGCTGGGCCGCGACGGCCGGCCCAAACCGCTGCGGCGGCTCCGGGTGAGGCCCGCCGGCACGCTGAAAGAAGAGCACGAGCAGGTGCTCGCCCTGCTGTGCCAGAACTTCTGCCGGTTGTTCGCCGCCGACTTGTCCACGTTCGTCGGCTCAGAGGTCGAGATGGCGCTGGCCCCGGTCCAGCAGTGGTCATGGGACGACCTGCTCAACGTCATGCCCGACCCTTACTGCGCCGCCCGCCTCTCCATGCCACCGATCGCGGGCACCGGGCTCATACTCCTCGACATCCCCATGGCCATCGCCATCATCGAAAAGCTGCTCGGCGGGGCGGGCGTCGCCCAGGAGTCTTCCGAGCCCCTCACCGAAGTCGAGCTGACCCTGCTCGGCGAAGTTCACCAACGAGCCGCCGGTGACCTGGCCGAGTCCCTTTCGCTGCTGGTCGAGACCCAGCCGGTGGTCGCCCGCCAGGAAAGCCGGCTCGAGCTCATACGCGCCGCCGCCGCCCGCTCCCTGCTCATCGCCCTCGAGTTCGACATAAGCATGAAAGAGGCCACCGGTCACCTGCGCATCGCCATACCCGCGCCGGGCTTGCTGGCCAAGCTGGAGGCATTTGCGGGAACGACGACGGCCCCCGTCTCGGTGGGTGACACCGGCCGCCTGGGCAACTGCACTCTGGAGACCTCCGTACGTTTCAACGAGACGGCGCTGGCGTCGCGCCGCGTCGTCGAGCTGGTGCCCGGGGACGTGGTGGTGCTCAACCACCGCACCGACGAACCCCTGACATTGTTCGTAGGCGACGTGCCCTATCTCTCCGTGCTCGCCGGCCGCCGGGGCGCGCAAAAAGCGTTCGCCGTTGTCGGCCCCCCTCCCAAGAAAGGAGCAGATCATTGAGCGTCGAAACGGATCTGGCGGTGGTCGGGCCCGCCGCCTGTGAAGCGGCCGCCCTCGTCGCCGAGGCTCTTGGTCTCGAGGCGCGGCCGGGCGAGGGCTTTGACCTGTGGGGCCACGAAGGCGACAACGCCACTGAAGCCGTGCCCAAAGGGGCCACGGTATGGAGCGCCGAGCTCATCGGAGCCGGCGGGCGCTGCGGCGAGATAGCCCTGGCGCTGCCACCCGGCGTCCCGAGCCCTGACGACAAGAGCATCGCCTCCGCCCTGGCCCGCAGCGTCCCTGCCCTCAACGCCGCCGTCGGGGCCGACCGGGCGGGAGAGATGAAGCGCTCCACCGCCGAGGCCCTGAGCGAGGCTCGCCCCGGCCAGAGGGCGCTGGCCGTCCCCCTGCTGGTCGCCAGCGCGCCCGCCCCCGGAGGCGAGCACGCCGGCCTGTTGGTGCTCATCACCCCGGCCGGCGAGGCGGTGGCCGAGCTCCCCCACCTCGACCCGTCGCCCGGTCCCATCGTGGCCCGGTCCATCGCCACCTTCGGCGACGTGGAGATGAGCATCAGCGTAGAGCTGGGCCGCACCAAGATCCCTATCCGCGACCTGCTCAGCATCCACAACGGCGCCGTGGTCCAGTTGGACAGGCCGGTGACCCATCCGGTCGACCTGTTCGTCCAGGGGACACTGATCGCCCGGGGCGAGGTCGTGGTGGTCGACGAGTGCTTTGCCGTCCGCGTCACCGAACTACTGACAGGCGACTGAAATGGCCGGAGACTGACATGGGCAGCGTAATCGAGCTGCTCGTGCGGCTCGTCATCTCCATGGCCGCGGTCATGGTGGTCATGGGGTTGGCGGCCCGCCTGGTACGCAGGCGGCAAGGCGCCGGGCCCCTTTTGCCGGCGCGACAAAGCTCGACCACCGGGCGCGACAGCCGCCCTGGGCGGGCCCGGTCACGAAAGCCTCGGCCGCCAGCCGCCCTCGAGGTCATTTACCGCCGGCCGCTGTCCAAGGGCGCCGCGGTCTCAGTTGTCGAAGCGACAGGCAGGACGTTCCTTTTGGGCGTGACGGAGCAGTCGGTCACCCTGCTGGCCGAACTGGCCGGCCCCGCCGCGGCCGGCGCGACTGCAGTTGCCGAACAGGGGGCCGTCGGTACGGTCCATCTGGCGGACGAAGACGAGTGGCAACAGACCGGCCGGATGCCGGTCTGTGAACGGGGCCCCGCCGGAGCGGGGACTTCAGATAACGCATGGAAGCTCACCCTTGACTCGCTGCGGGAGCGCACGGTTCGCAGGTAGCTCCCGCGCTCCACGGTCAAACCCTGGCAAATGGAGCGCCATGCAAAAAATCAAGAGACTGTTCCCGCTCCTGCTGGGGGGCGTAGTGGCGGTGGGCACGGTGCTCGCCGTGGCGAGCCTGGCCTGGTCCGGGAACGCCACGGCGAGCCCCGTCCCCGCCACCGCCGCGCCGGGAGCGGCCGGCCGCTACCTGGCAGCAGCACAACTGGGCACGGGCGCATCGACTGGGGCCGAGTCGCCGGTGGGCCCCGCCGCGCCGGAAAGCCCGCAAACGCCCGACTCCCCCGCCGGCACGGGCAGCGGTACCGCTGCGGGCGGCACGGTGTCGGTAAACCTGGGCGGGAGCCTGGGCAAGCCGAGCGAGAGCATCACCATAATCATCGGCCTGACGCTGCTGGCGGTGGCCCCGTCGCTGCTCATACTGCTCACCAGTTTCACCCGGATAGTCATCGTCCTGTCGTTGACCCGCCAGGCCCTGGGCCTGCAAAACGTGCCCCCGAACCAGCTGCTGGCCGGTCTGGCCCTGTTCTTGTCCCTTTTCATCATGTCGCCGGTCATCAGCCAGGTGAACACCCAGGCCGTCCAGCCCTACCTGGCCGGCAAGATAACAGCCGAGCAGGCCTACACCGACGCCCAGGCCCCTCTCAAGGCGTGGATGCTCAAGCAGACCCAGGCCGACGACCTGGCCCTTTTCGAAAAGGGCAGCACCAAGCTCACTTCGCCGGCGGCCCTGCCCATGGCGGCCGTCGTGCCCGCCTTCGCATTGTCCGAGATGCGGGCGGCCTTCATCATCGGCTTTGTCATATTCGTGCCCTTCCTCGTCATCGACCTGGTGGTGAGCTCCACCCTTATGTCTTTGGGCATGATGATGCTCCCGCCCTCGCTTGTCTCCTTGCCGTTCAAGCTGTTGCTTTTCGTCCTCGTCGACGGTTGGGCACTCGTGGTCCAGTCCCTACTGGCGAGTTTCCATTGACGAACAACCCAAAAGACCCAACGAAGGGGCAGGACCCGCAATGAACGACACCAGCGTCGTCGAGATCGCTCTGCGCATGCTTACCGTCACGGGCGAACTGGCTGCGCCCATGCTCCTCACTGCACTGACCATAGGCCTCGCCATTGCGCTGGTACAGTCCATCACCTCGATCCAGGAAATAACCCTGACTTTTGTCCCCAAGATGGCCGGCGTCTCCCTGGCCATCGTCGTGGCCGGGCACTGGATGCTGAGCACGCTCGTCGGGTTCACCGACCAGCTGTTCCAGATGGTCCCTCAACTGGTGGGCTCCTGATCAGGGAGCTGCGCCAGTGACATTCGCCTTCGCCGCCGGCCCGTTTTTCGCCTTCATGCTGGCGTTGGTGCGGGCCAGCGCCTGGCTGGCGTTCGTCCCGCCTTTTTCCTCGAGCGCCATCCCCCAAGTCGTCCGCCTCGGCTTGGCCGCGGCCCTCTCCCTGGCCGCCACCTCGCAATTGAGCCACGCCCCCGGGCTGGCGAGAAGTGTCACCACGTTGAGCACGGCCGGCTTCATCTCCGACCTTGTCCTCCAGGCGGCGACGGGCTGCGTGCTCGGGTTCATCACTTCGGTGCTGCTTTCCGTGCTGAGCGCCGCCGGGAGCCTCACGGACATGACAAGCGGGCTGGCCGCGGCGACCATCTTCGACCCGATCAGCGGTACGGCGAACCCGGTGACGGCCAACGTTTACAACGTGATAATGACGACTCTGCTGTTCGCCACCGGGGGCGACCTGCTCATCGTGAAGGGTTTCATGACCTCGTTCCAGGCCGTGGGGCTGAGCGCCAAGAGCGTGGGCCTCCTCGGTACGACTCTCCTGACCGAAGTCGGTTTCTTCTTCTTGGCGGCCGTCGAGATAGCCGCACCTGTGCTCGGGGCCATGTTCCTGGCCTACGTCGCCTTCGGCCTTCTGACCCGCAGCGCTCCCCAGTTGAACGTGATGTCGCTCGGCTTCGCCCTCAACATCGCCCTGGCTCTGGTGGTCGTCGCCGCCTGCCTGCCGATGCTCCCTGGCGCCCTGTCGACCCTGGTCGACCGGGCCGTCACCGACACCCTCGGCCTGCTCGGCATCAGCCCCTGAGCCGGCCCGGACAGGCACAGACCGATGGCTGACGCGGAAAAACATTCCAGGACAGAAAAGCCAACTGCCAGGCGCAAGAAAGAAGCACGCCGCGACGGTCAGGTGGCTCGCACCCCTGAACTGGTCACGTGGCTGGTCATCATGTCCGGCACCTACCTCGTGCAGCGGACCGTGCAGAGCACCTACGCCTTCAGCCTCAGGCTGTGGTCCCAGGTCTCGGACGCCATAAGCCACCCGAGCCTGGCGTCGGACCTGTCGATAGCGGGTAGTGGCGCTAAGGGGACCCTGTCCTGTCTGGCCCCGGCCGTCCTGGGGACCATGGTCCTGGCCCTGCTGGCCAACTTGGCCCAAACCCGGGGGTTGGTGACTCTCAGCCCCTTGAAGCCCAGTTTCTCCCATATCAACCCGGCCAAGGGCCTCAAGCGCCTGTTCTCGCCCCGCTCGGCCTGGGAGGCGGCCAAGCAGGCGGTACGGGTCGGGCTGCTGAGCCTGGTGGCCTGGAAAACGGTCAGCGGCTTCGTGCCCGTGGTCACCGGCGCCGAGCCGTTGTCGTCGACCGCCATCGCCAGCGCGGTGGCTACCCGAGCGCTGAGCTTGACGCGCCAGGTGGCCGGCATCGGCCTGGGCCTGGCCGTCCTCGACTATGTCGTCCAGTACCGCAAGATGGCCCGACAGCTGCGCATGACCCGTCACGAGGTGAAGGAAGAAAGCAAGTCCAGCGAAGGCAACCCCTATGTCCGGGGCGCCATCCGCCGCCGGCAACGCCAGATGGCCCGCAACCGCATGATCGCGGCCGTGGCCAGAGCCGACGCCGTCGTGCTCAACCCCACCCACTTTGCTGTCGCCGTTAGCTATGTCCGGGGCCGGGGGGCGCCGAGGGTGGTCGCCAAAGGTGCCGACTTCCTGGCCCTGCGCATCCGGGACGAGGCCACGGCCCACCGGGTACCTCTGGTCGAGGACCCGCCCCTGGCTCGGGCGCTGTACGTGGCCTGCGAGCTCGAACAGGAGATACCCACGGAGCTCTACGAGGCCGTCGCCCGCCTGCTCACTTTCATCTACTCGCTCAAGGCCTCCGGGCGCGCCTCGCGCATCGACGGCGCACCGCACAAACCAGCCTCGCCCCTTCTCGGCTCGGCGGCGGCCCGGACGGCATGAAACCCGTGCGGCACGGGACCCGGACGGCAGAAACCCGAGCGGTATGAAACCCGGGCCTGAGCTCATCTACAGGCTTTGCCCGCCGATAGGCCCGTAGCCAGTCAGCACGGACGCGACCGCGGGCCCAGGGAGCAGGGCCTCACCAAACCTACGTGGAAGGGCCGGAGAGCTCCGAGTTGCGCAGCAACCGCTTCACTTTGGTGGGCGTCCCCACTGCCATGGTCGGCGTGGTGGTCATGCTGGTCGTGCCCCTGCCGACCCAGCTCATCGACATACTGATCACCCTCAACCTGGTCGGCGCGGTGGTCATCCTGCTCACGTCCATGTACGTGAAACGGGCCCTCGATTTCTCCGTCTTCCCCTCGCTGTTGTTGATCGCCACCATGTACCGCCTGGCGCTCAACGTGAGCGTGACCCGCCAGGTCCTGCTCCACGCCAAGGCCGGCAACGTGGTCGCCGCCTTCGGTCACTTCGTGATCGGGGGCTCGGTCGTCGTCGGCCTGGTGGTGTTCCTCATCATCGTCGTGATCCAGTTCGTCGTGATCACCAACGGCGCCGGCCGGGTGGCCGAGGTGGCGGCCCGGTTCACCCTGGACGGTATGCCCGGCAAGCAGATGGCCATAGATGCCGACCTCAACGGCGGGCTCATAAACAAAGACGAGGCTCGCCGGCGCCGCCGGGAGGTGGCCGCCGAAGCCGATTTCTACGGCGCCATGGACGGGGCCTCGAAGTTCGTACGCGGCGACGCCATCGCCGCCATGGTCATAATGGCCATCAACCTGGTGGGCGGCCTGGCGATCGGCATCTTCCAGGACCATGACAGCTTCAGCCAGGCCATCAACACTTACAGCCTGTTGTCCGTGGGCGACGGCCTCGCCGCCCAACTGCCGGCCCTGCTCATCTCGCTGTCGACGGGCATCATCGTGACGCGCGCCGGCACCGAGTCAGACCTGGGGAGCGACCTCGTCCTGCAGATCCTCAACCAGCGCCGCGCCCTGCGCATCGCCGCCGCCGGAGTTTCGGGGCTCGCCTTCATCCCCGGGTTGCCCAAAGTCCCCTTCATCCTGGTCGGGGTGGGGGTCTGGCTGGCTGCCGGCCGCCTGCCGCGCGACGACGCCCTGCGCGACCGTTCCAAAGACCAGGCCGCCACCGAAGTCCCCGTCGCCCCGGCTCCCGACTCGCCCGAGGGGCTGGCCCGGGACATGAAGGTCGACCCCCTGGAGCTGGAGGTGGCTTACAACCTCGTCGAACTGGTCGACCCCAGCCGCGGCGGCGACCTCCTGGACCGCGTCAAAGCCCTCCGGCGCAAGGTCGCCATGGAACTGGGCGTCGTACTGCCCCTGGTACGCACGCGGGACAACATCGACCTGCCGGCGTCGACGTACACGATCCGGGTCCAGGGCGCCGAGATCGCCCGGGGCACGGCCATGCCCGGCCACATCCTCGCCATCGGGGACATGTTGGGGACGCTCCCGGGCACCATCACCAAGGAGCCCGTCTTCGGCCTGGACGCCAAGTGGGCCCCGGCATCGGCACGGGCGCAAGCCGAGCGCATGGGCGCGACGGTCGTCGACCCGGCGTCTGTGATCACCACGCATTTGTCCGAGATAGTGAAGCAGAACGCGGGGAAACTGCTCTCCCGCGCCGCCACCAAGGAACTGGTGGAGATCGTCAAGCGCAGCGACCCCACCGTGGTCGAGGAGCTGGGGTCCGCCCAGGTCACCCTGGCCGAGGTGCAACGGGTGCTGCGAGACCTGCTCGACGAGGGGGTGTCCGTGCGCAACCTGTCCAAGGTGTTCGAGGTGTTGACGGAGAAGGTCCGCACCACCCGCGACCCCGAAGTCCTGGTCGAAGGCTGCCGCCAGGCGTTGGGCCCGGCCCTTTCGGCCGGCCTGGCCACCGACGGCCACCTGCCGGTCATAACCATCGAACCTGTGCTCGAACAGCAACTGAGCGAGGTGCTGCGCACCAGCGACAACGGCTCTTTCCTGGCCCTGGCCCCGGACAAGGCCGAGGCGTTGACGCTCGCCGTCGCCCAGCGGGCCCGGGAAGCCGAGCGTGAGGGGGAGATGCCCGTCCTGGTTTGCGCCGCGCCGCTCAGGGCGGCCTTGCGGAAACTGACGCGCACGGCAGCGCCTCGCCTGCCCGTGCTTTCCTATGCGGAACTGGGATCCCAGCTCCGTCTCGACACCCGGGGAGTGGTGGACCTTGCCCACGCAACGGTTTGAAGCACCCAGCTTGGAGCAAGCTGTCAGGATCGTCCGGTCGGAGGTCGGCGCCGCGGCCAGGATCGTAGGGGCAACGAGGGTACGACGCGGCGGCGTGGGCGGGTTCTTTTCCCGCGAGCACGTGGAGCTGGAGGTCGAGGTCACGGAAGCCACCGGGGCGGCGGCGCTGCCGCCCCGGCCGGCGGGACCGGGCGCCCCGACCGGCGCCCGCTCAGCGCGGCCCGGTACCGGAGGCAACCGGCCGATCGATGGGCGCAACCAGGCCGACGGGCGGAGCCGGGAGCGCGCCGAAGTAAGGCAACGCGGCGAGAACGGCACCGAGGACAGGCGTGGCGAGAACCTCGATGGCGCAGACCCCATGTCCGAGCTGATCACCGAGATGGCTGAGAACGGGCCCTCCTCCGTCCTCGACCTGGCCGAGCAAATGAATACCGAGCAGAGCCACTATGTCCTGGCCGATGACGCGCCCGCTCCGCCCCGGCGGGCCACGGCACCGGCGGGCGCACCCCCGGCCGCACCCCCTGCCCGCCCCGCAGCCGCACCGGTTGGCGGTCCGGCGCCTGCCCCCCGTCCCGCCGCCAGTGCGCCGGCGCCCTCCCGCCCGGGAGCTCCCGGGCCGGACAACGCCAACTTCGCCATGATGCTGGAACGGATCGTCAGGGAGGCCGGCCTGGCCGTACCTGGTGCGCCGCCGGCCGCCCCGGGGCCAACCGGAGCTCCTCAGCCGGGGAGCCCCGTTCCCCAGGCCAGCGCCGTCCTCACCGAGCTGACCCCGTCGACGCCTTCGGGCCTCCAGCGCCAGCCGGCGCCGGCGAGCCCCGAGCGCATCGGGGAGCTCTCGGGCCTGGGCCTGGCGGTCCACGCTCTGGGCCTCCCGCTCCCGGCGTGCCAGGCCGTCCGGTCGGTCACGACTCGGGAAGAACTGGAGCACGAGCTATGCCGGGCGCTCGAGCTGGCGCTGCCCCCCCTGCCCGGTCCTCCCAAATTGCCGACCAGCATCGTCGCCGTTGTCGGACCTCGCGACGAGGTGATGGAGGTGGCCCGGGCCGTGACCGACGACATCGGCGCCTCACGACAGGAGCTGGCCATCGCCACGCAACGCCCGGTCTGGCGCGCCCAGGAGCGCGTCCTGGGGCCGGCGGGAGAGGTGGCCGAGGAGCGCCGTACTTGGCGCTGGCGGGGCCGGCCGTCCGTCGTCGCCATCGAACAGCCCGTTCGTGCCGGGGGCTCGCAGTGGGCCAGCGACATGTTGAGGGCCCTCGAACCGGCCCTGTGCTGGGGCGTGGCCGAAGCGTCGCGCAAGCCCGAGGACCTGGCGTCCTGGTCCCGGTCACTGGGCGGGATCGACGTCCTGGCCCTGGTCGACCTGGAAGGCACCACCACACCTGCGGCCGCCCTGGCTTCGGGCGTCCCGGTGGGCAGCCTCGACGGCCAACCCGCCACCCCCCAACTGTGGGCCAGCATCCTGTGCGCCCGCCTGATGGGATGAACGAATGAAGCACAAGAGCATGCGCCCGGCGATCTTCTTGCTCCTGGCCCTGGCGCTTTCGGCGTCCACGCTGATGAACGTCGTCAACGGCTCCGAGGCCGCCATGGGGGCGGGCGAGCACATAGGCGCCGCCATCCTGATCTCGTGGCTGGCGGTGGGCACGGTCGGCTACACCGTCGACCGCTACCGGGCCCACGTCTTTACCCACGCCCGGCAGCGACGCTCGGGTTGACCAAGGCGCCAGCCTTTTCGTTCAACGCGCCGGCCTTTTCGATTAAGACGCCGGCGCGGGGCCCTCGTTCTCACCGGTTGCCGAGGAGGCCGGCACCATAGAAGCCGGCACCATGGGAGCCGGCACCATGGAGGCCGGGACCGAGTCGGCGCTGACGTAAATCGGCTCGCTGATAAAGGACGTCGCTTTCCAGTTGCGGATGCGTTCTATGAGGCTTTCCGTCACCTGATAGCCGCGTCCGACCAGAAGGCGGCCGGCCGAGTCGGTCACGTCCCTCACCACTGTCATCCCCGCCTCGAGCTCGCTGGAGAGAAGTTGGAGGACATCGGGGTCGCTGGTCTCGGGCTCCGCCGTCTGCAGCAAGGCATTGAGCAAATAGGGATCGTAGGCGCCCTTGCGGCGCTCGAGAGCACCCAGGGCCACCCGCCGGTGGATCCCGCCCGCCTCAAGGGTTTCCAGGTCCACGGCGATCCGGAGCATTTGCGCCCCGGTACCAACGTTCGTCCTCGCCTCCGGGGCGGCGCCGAGGACGTAGCCGACGGCGGGACGCGCCTGGCGGCTCTGTTGTTCATAGGTGACGGTCTGGTCGCGGATCATCTTGCGGACGTCGTCGAGGCGCGGGATCGATGCCAGCAGGCTCTCGGCATGGCGCGGGAGCATGTCCACCTGCGCCTGCTCATCCGGAGTAAGCGGCGATCCCACGTTCAGCTTGGAAACCGTTTCGGGGGCCAGGACGACCGTACCTATCTGGGAAAGCATGGCGGCTATCTCGATACGCCAGGCGTCCGGCGGCCGTGTGGCCTCGATCAGCTGGAGGACGACCCCCCGGATCCGGGCCGCTCGGGCAAAGGCCATGGGGTTGGCCAGGCTCAGGACTTCGAAAAGGGCGGCCACGCTCCCTCTGAGCGTGTGCTCGATGAGCTCGCGCTCGGCCTTTGTCGTCCGGTGTTGCTCTACGGCTTCGGTCAGCGCCTTGACCAGTACCGGTCGGGGGCACGGTTTGACGAGGAAGCGGAAAATGTTGCCGTCGTTCACCGCGGCCAGGGCGTCTTCCATGTCAGCCTGGCCGGTGAGCAGTATGCGCACCGTGTCGGGGCGGGCCTTCAGGGCTTCGGCGAGCACGGCGGCGCCGTCCATGCCCGGCATGCGCATGTCGGACACGAGGACGGCGAACGAAGGGTCCTCGCGCAACAACGCCAGCGCCTCAGGGCCCGACTCGGCACCGACCACGGCGAACTCGGCGTACAGCTGGCGGCGCAGGCTGTCCAGGACGGCGGGCTCGTCGTCGACACAAAGGACGCGAGGGCGCTTGTCGGCGGTGGCCCTTACGACCGGATCGCTCACCCTGACCCTCCACTTGGTGGTCCGCGGCACACCGACATGGCGGCACGCAACAGAGCCAAGGCTCTCCTCTTTTTGTCGGTGACTTAGCCCCCATCCTGAGATTGGCCAGGCAAAAGGGCCGGAGCTCGCCCCTGGGGCGCCCGCAACGCCGCGGGCGCCCGGGCGGCGCCATGGCCGGTACGTCCCTCCACCGGGAGCGTGACCGTAAATGTCGTACCCGCCTCAGAAGTTGCCACGTCGATCTGGCCGGCGTGGCGGTCGACGACCGTCGCCCACGCCATGGCCAAACCCTGGCCGCTGCCGCGCCCGAACGGCTTGGTGGTGAAAAAGGGCTGGAATATGCGGGGCAGGACATGGGGCGGTATGCCAGGCCCGGTGTCGCTCACGCTGATGCCCACCCGGTCCGCCTGGGCCCATGTCTTGACGCTGATCTGTCCTCTCCCGCCCGTTTTGTCCTGGGACTCGCCCACGGCGTAGGCGGCGTTGACGAGCAGGTTGAGCACGACCTGGCTGATGGCGCCGGGGAAGCACATGGCCGTCTGGTGGGCGCCGAGCTCGGCGGTCACCTCGGCCACGTACTTGAGCTCGTTGCGGGCCACGGTGATGGCGTTGGCGACCAGGTGGTCGATGTCGGTCGGCTCGGGGTCGCTCGGGTCGGGACGGCCGAACGCCTTCATGGCCCGCACGATCGTGGCCACCCGCTCGACGCCCTCTTTGCTCTGCGACAACGCCGTCGGGACCTCGGCCTCGACAAAATCGAGGTCGACCTCCGCACAGCCTTGTTCGAGGGCGGCGGCGACATCGCCCGGCGCGTCACCCTCACGCAGACGGGCGACCGCGCTCCTCGACGCGGCCAGCAACTTGACGACCGGCCCCCAGATGTCGCTCAGGAACGAGAGGTTGTCGGATATGAACTGGGTCGGGGTATTGATCTCGTGAGCGATGCCGGCGGCCAGCTGGCCGAGGGCCTCCATCTGCTGGGCCCGGCGCAGGTCATCGGCCAAGCGCAGGCTGTCGGTGACGTCTTCCACGGTGGCCACCAGGGTGTGCGAACCACCTTCTTTGTCGTGGACCACGACGTCGTTGACCTGGACCACCCGGGTCGTCCCGTCGGGCCGACGGGCCCGGCGTTGTGATGACCGGGGCGCGTCCGCCCGAGGGCCCACCCGGTCCTCGGGGAGCGGCGAGGGCGCGGCCCCGGCGTCGTCGAAGAGCTCGGCACGCAGGCTGCCCTCGAGCTCGCCGAGGGGCCGCCCGACGATCTCGCACAGGGCGCGGTTGGCGTCCACAATGCGCCCCTGAGCGTCGAGGCGCAGGATGCCGAGCGGGGCCTGGTCGAAGATGCTGCGGAAGCGCTCCTCGCTCTCGGCCAGAGCCACTTCGGCGAGGTGCCGGGCCGTGATGTCGAGATGGACGACAACGACCGCTCCTCCGCCCGTGGCGACGGGTGTCGCCGTCATGATGAACTGACGTACCTCGGTGTCGTCGCTGCAGTCGTACTCGACGCGGAAAATGTCCCTGTCGCCGCTCAGGACGGCGCGCAGGTCTCTGGCCGTCGAAGCGGCTTCTTGGGCACCCTCGCCCCGTGCGTTCCTGCACACGTCCAGGTAATTGACGCCGACACCAGAACTCGACGCGTTCCCTCCGTGCTCTAGGCTGAACCGCTTCCAGGCCAGGTTGGTAGCGATTATCGTCCCATCGGCGGCCAGGACGGCCACGGACGCAGGCAGGGCGTCGAGCACCGCTTGGCCCAAGTGCTGAGGCCCGTTTGTGCTGTCGATATCGAGGCCGGCACCGGCCAGCAACGCGCTCTGACTGGGCCCGGGCGCGGTCCTGACCGTGCTCGGGAACTCCTCGGGCGGGACCGGGCCACAGAAGAAACCGCCCTGAGCCTGGAAGCAGCCGAGCTGGCGCAGCGCCTCGAGTTGCACATCGTTTTCAATGCCTTCGGCGACGACCGTCAGCCCGAGCGCCCGGGTCAGCGAGAGTATGCCCCGGACCAACGAGGTAGCTTCCGCGTCGCGTCCCAGCCCGAGGACCAGGCTCCTGTCGATCTTGACGGCCTCGATCGGGGGCTTGAGGTAGGCGAGCGAGGAGTACCCGGCGCCAAAACCGTCGATGGCAATGCGGGCGCCGAGCCGGCGAAGGTTCGTGAAGGCGGGCCAGGGCAGTAGCGGGGTCCCGGACCAAGCCGATCTCGCCCACTTCCACAGCCAGGTAGCGGGCATCGAGGCCGGCGCGCTCGAGGGCGTGGCGTACGGGCCCGACCAGGTTGGGGTCGACAAGGTCGTCCGCCGACAAGTTGACTGCTACCAGGGCCTCGACCGCCAGCTTGCCCGTAGCCTTCCAGTCGACGAGTTGAGCGCAAGCAGTGTTCAGGACCTGAGCGGTCAGGGCACCAGTGAGGCCCAGGCGGGCCGCGGCCGGACGGAACACCTCGGGCGAGATATCCCCCAGCTGCGGATGGGACCAGCGCGCAAATGCCTCGGCGGCCACAATGTGGTGGTCCTCGGTGTGCACCACCGGCTGGTACACGACCCGTACCTGGTCGCGCATCTCGCTGCCGAGCTCGAAGTGGTGCCGGCCCGGGGCTGGCCGTCCTGAGCGCCTGTCGGCTCGCGCCCGGTCGAGGTCGGGGCCCCCACCCTGCGCCGCGCTGCCAGCCATCGGTGCTCCCCGTGCGGCGGACGCTCCCCCGTTAGAGGTTCTTCGGCGCCCGACTGAACGAGTTGAGGATAATGGCCGTACAAGTCCTCACGACTAGGGCGACAGAAGCATTAGCCGCGTTGAAATAGACCGAAACGGCACCAGTTGTTCAGCCCCGGGCGAGGCCGTGGGCGAGGCGGTAGTACGCCTGGCTCCAGGCGAGCTCGCGCCGGAAGCTCTGGGTGGTCGTCGAGGCATCTATGCGCACGAGCTCGATGCCGGCGATGACGGCCAGGTCCTCGAGCGCCTCGATGTCCACGGCCGTGCTGAGCGCCGTGTGGTGGGGGCCGCCGGCGGAGAGCCACGACTCCGCCGAGGTGGAGAGGCTCGGCGCCGGCTTCCACACGGCGCGCGCCACCGGCAGCCTCGGCAGGGGCGCGTCAGGAGGGACGATCTCGATGTCGTTGGCGACCAGTCGCAGGCGGTCGCCCAGGTCGAGCAGGCCCACGACGAAGCCCGGTCCGGGCCGGGCGTCGAAAACCAGCCTGACAGGGTCTTCACGGTTGCCGATGCTCAGGGGGTGGATCTCGCAGCTCGGCTTGCCGGCGGCGATGCTCGGGCAGACCTCGAGCATGTGGGCGCCGAGGATCTTCGGCTCACCGGGGCCGAAATGGTAGGTGTAGTCCTCCATGAAAGAGACTCCGCCGGGCCGGTCGCCGGCCATGACTTTGAGGATCCGCACCAGCACCGACGTCTTCCAGTCGCCCTCGGCCCCGAAGCCGTAGCCGTCGGCCATGAGCCGTTGGACGGCGATGCCGGGGAGCTGGCGCAAGCCTCCGAGGTCCTCGAAGTTGGTCGTGAAAGCATTGAAGGTCCCGCCGTCGAGGAAGGACCTCAGGCCCACCTCGAGGGCGGCGGCGTAGCGCAGCGACTCGTGCCGGGCACCCCCAGAGGCGAGCTCGGGCACGACCGCGTAGCTGTCCTGGTACTGCGCCACGACGTCATCGACGGCGTCGGGCCGGGCACCGTCCACGGCGGCGACGAGGTCGTTCACGCTGTAGGTGTTGACCGACGCCCCGAGCCGCAGCTGAGCCTCGACCTTGTCGCCCTCGGTGACGGCGACATTGCGCATGTTGTCACCGAAGCGGGCCAGCCGCAGCTCCTGGGCGGCACGCCAGCCGGTGGCGGCGCGGGCCCACGAACCGATGCGGCCCCGGACGGCCGGGTCGCTGGCGTGCCCGGCGACCGTCTTGCGCCTCAGCGCCAGACGGGTCTGGATGTAACCGAACTCGCGGTCGCCGTGAGCAGCCTGGTTCAGGTTCATGAAGTCCATGTCGATCTCGGCCCAGGGCAGCGAAAGGTTGGCCTGGGTGTGCAGGTGCAGGAGCGGTTTGCGCAGGACGTCGAGCCCGGCGACCCATGCCTTGGCCGGTGAAAAAGTGTGCATCCACGCCATGACGCCAATGCACTGGTCGGCGCTGTTGGCGTCGAGGCAGGCCCGGCGGATGTGCGCCGCGTCCGTGAGGACGGGCTTCCAGATGACGGGGACGCCGATCTCGGGGCCGCCGTTCAGCAGCGCCACGATGTCCTTGGACTGCACGGCCACCTGGCGCAACGTGGCCTCCCCGTACAGCTCCTGGCTACCGGTGAGGAACCAGACCTCAAGCTTTTCTCCTGCCGTTTTCATTTCAGTTTCTCCTGGCTACGGCGCGTGTTATCGCTAACATAACATCGGGCGCGACGCAGATCAACCAGTGGGCCGAAGATGGGCCGGGCCGAAGATGGGCCGGGGGAAGATGGTGAGCACGCAACGCACAACGTGGCGAGCATGCAATAGGGTCGGCCCCGCTGATACCGCTCAGGCCCGGTAGAGCGCTCAGTCCCGGTAGAGGTAGCGCACGGCGGCGATGTCGTCGTCGGCGTGCCCGTCGGCAGCCACCCGCAGGTAGGCGTCGCGCACTGCCTCCGCCACGGGGAGGTGCACGCCCGGTCCCTCGGCCACGTCTATGGCCAGGCCGGCGTCCTTGGCGCCCAGTGCCGTCGTCCACCAACCCGGCGCAGGTGCCCCGAGGACAGCCTCGAACCTGGTCTTAACTCCCGGCGCCACCGCTCCCCCGAGGAGCTCGCGCAGCTGGTCGTCGTCCAGGCCACCCGAGCGGCCGACAGTGAACGACTCGGCCAGCGACGCCACGCCCGCCAGCAGCAGCAGGTTCACCGTCAGCTTCGCCGTGCTGGCCAGGTGGGCCAGGCTGTAGCGGCGCACCGTCCCCCCCAGAGCAGACAGGACGGGCTCGATCAGCTCGAGGGTGCCCGGGCCCGTACCCGCCAGATAACCCGTACCCGCCAGATAAGTGGCCTGGCCGGCCTCGACGCTCGCCGGGCCGCCCAGTACGGGCATGGCGACGAAGTGGTCGAACATCCCGGCCAGTTCATCGGTTAGCCGGGGAGAGACAGTCGAGCACTCGACGTAGGGCACGCCGTCGGCGATGCAAGCCCGCACACCCCCGTCGCCCAAGGCCACCTGGCGTACGG
>JBEKNX010000038.1:0-18542 GCA_049522375.1 Acidimicrobiales bacterium
TCACTATCAACGCCATCCCGCCCACGACATCGGCTTCCCCGGTGACCGTGGGTTACGGCGCGACCTATACGATCGCCGGGCTGGGTACCAACCCAACGACGCCGTGGAACTCGACGACCCTGGTGGCCACCGTTACTCCTACTGCGAGCACGGTCTATTCCATCACCAGCCTGATTGTGACGTCCACGATCACCGCCACTCCTTCCACGGCCAACAGCATCGGGTGGTATGGCAGCACCAACGGTTCCGGGTACTCGGTCACTTACACTCCCTCCGGGGGGTCCCTCACCACGGACACCGTTGTGTCCGCCACACCCAGCTCTACTCTCGGGGGGACGAACAACCAAGTGGACGTTCTCCTGGCCTCGGGGATCCCCGCGGGCTCCAACATCACCCTGACGTCGGAGGGCCTCAACCCCTCGGTCGCTGCTGCGTACCCCCTTACTATCCAGCCGGAGTTCACCAATCCCCCGACCTCGGCGCCCAGTGCTACCAACCAGATGCCGTATCCCGGGGGCGAAGGGGGTGCCGCGGCCTTTGACACTGAGCCGAGCAGCATCACCTTCGGGACCTCGGTGTCGGGCGTGACCGTTACCCCGTCCCCGACCCTGGCCAGCACCTCGGCCACGTACGCGGTCGGTTTCAAGGCGACCAGCGCCGTCGCCAACGGTGGTTTGATCTGCCTGGCCGAGCCGAGCACCAGTTTCGCCAGCGCTAGCTTGGCCGTGCTGGTCACCGACACCACCACGGGGACCCAGTACGTCGTACCTGCGATTGACGTCACCGACGCCACCTGCGCCGGCGCGGCCAATGCCAATTCGCTGAAGATCACCACGCCTGCCGGTGAGACCATCAACGCCGGCGACCAGGTCACCGTCACGGTCATCAACG
Source organism: Acidimicrobiales bacterium (assembly GCA_049522375.1). GTDB lineage: Bacteria > Actinomycetota > Acidimicrobiia > Acidimicrobiales > Palsa-688 > Fen-671. The sequence continues at coordinate 892 of JBEKNX010000038.1, forward strand.
TGGGCAACCCGACCACGGTAGGGACGTACAGCGACTTCGCCGTCTCCACCTCAACGGACACCGTGGCCGTCGATGCTCCCGCCTACCAGATCGGTGTCAGCTCGAGCGTGGGCGTCAGCGTAGCGGTCAGCCCGGTCACCCAAGGCTCGCTGGCTACGTACACCATCTCCGGCATGCATGCCAGCGCCGCTATCCAATCCGGCGCCGCCATAACGCTCGCGCCGTCAGGCACGGGGACCGTGCTGCCCGACAACGCAAACGACTACACGTTGACCGACTCCACGACGACTACGGGCTCGGGCGGTCTAGGCAACCTGGTCTACACCCCCGCTACCACCACCGCCGCGGCCAGCGTCAGCGTTACGGTGCCTAACGCCATCGTCAGCGGCGACATGCTGACCATCACCATCAATGGCGTAATCAATCCGCCGCTGGCAGGGTCTTACAGCATCGTCATCGGCAACGCCAACGTCGCTGGCCCGGCTGTTACCTCCCCCGTTTTCCCGGAAGGCACGGCTACGCTTCCGGACGCCGGGATCATCAACTACTCTGGCACGGACTACCTGTTCGCCGGTCAGCATGCCTTTGGCATCCCGACCCCGACGGTGCTCGCCGGTGTCCAGGTCGCTGACAAGGTAACCCTGCTTAGCGCGGCTACCGGCGCCACGGTGCCCAACACGCCCCCGGCCGTCGGCACCATGATCATCGTCTACAACAGCCCGACGATCTACGTTGTCGGCACGGACGGGCAACTTCACGGCTTCGCCACCCCCGCCCAGTTCCTGGGCGATGGTTACGACCCGGCTGACGTCATCACGGTGCCCAACATCACGGGCCTCACCGTGGGCGCCACTGCCGGTAGCCTAGGCACGGCCGTGACCGCTCTGGCCACCGTCTCTAACGGCACCATCGTCGACTCCTCCGGCACGTACTATGTGTTCGCCGGTGGCAAGGCGTTCGGTATCCCCACGCCTGCTCGGTTGGCCCTTATTCAGGCCGGCGACACGGCTACCCCGCTTTCGGGCACTATCACCTCGGCCATGACGGGTGCGACACCTCGCCAAGGGACCGTGGTCACGCTCGACAGCGCGGTTTGGGTTGCCAGTGGCGTGGCCCTGTTCGGGTTCAAGTCCATGGCCCAGCTGCAGGCTGACGGCTACGGTGGCACTCCGTCCATGCAGATCCCCAACGTTGGTGGGCTCTCCCCCGTTACCAACTACACCGGGTCCTGAGCAAACAACAAGACAATTGCGGCAGGTAAGTACCCTGTCGTCGACAATTAGAAGGTAAATAAGGAGGGCGGCCCGACGGGCCGCCCTCCTGCTTTTTTTAGCTGGGAAATTGGACAAAGTCCCGCCATTTTGCCCGGGCATGGGGGGACGTGGAGAGATAGCATGCAGCTAATGTTAGGACCTGGGCTTTGGACCAAAATACGGCGGAGCACGGGGAGGAGCGTCCGGGTCGTGACTGCTGTAGCCGCCATCACGGGCAGCGCCCTGGGGGCCGGGGACGCGCTCACGGCTGGACCGGCGTACGCCGACGTGGTCACCAACGGCTACACGATCGGGACGCCTTCGAGTGCCGTTGGCGCCGTCAGCGCTGCTCCTACCGACACCAGTGCCGGTACCCCGACCAAGTTCGAAGTCCATTTTGCCGCCACATCGGCGCTCTCGAGCGGGAGCACCATCACCATCGGTGACTCGACGACGGACGATTCAGTAACTGCCGGTGCCACTCAGGTGCAGGTGCTGGACGGCGCGGCTACGTGCCTGGAGCCGTTCCCCACTTATACGGCCCAAACCGGTAACGGCTTGGTCGTCACCCTGAGCGGCTCGTGCGGTATAGGTGAGGGTGATCAGGCAGAGGTCGACTTCACCTCTTCGGCGGCCGCCTCACCCAACCTGTTCACCTTCGACGTTGTCACCAGCGCCAACGCCGCGCCCGCGGTTTCCAACGCCATCACGGTCAGCCCGGCACCCCCGACGGCAACGGCCAGTTCGCCCGGGCTTGGGGACAACGCTGTTTATACGGTCAACGACGTGCCCGTGAAGGCATTGAGCTCGGGTGGGACTTCGCTCATGCTGGTGGCCAAGGCGGTAGGCGGCACCGGTACTGTGGCGTGGTACGACGGCGCTTCGGGCTATACGGTCACCTACACGCCTGCAGCTGGGGCCGCCGTCGCGGTCGCCGTGAGCAGCGTGACCGTCCTCAGAGCGGTCAACGCCGACGATACGGTCATCTTGGCCCTGGCTTCGGCGCTGGCAGCCAACGGGAGCGTTGACATAACCGCGGAGGGGACCAACCCGGCGACTGTCAGCACGGACAGCTTCACCATAACGCCGGGCAATGGTACGCCCGAGACCACGACCAACGGGCTCGCCTTCGGGAGCTCGGTCACCAGTATGGACGTGACCGCCTCGCCCGCCGTGGCCGGGTCCTCGGCCATCTACACCGTCAGTTTTCGGGCGACGACGGCGGCACCGGCGGGAGACGACATTTTCATCTCCGAACCCGGGACCGACTTTTCTCACGTGACCGGGATCTTGGTCTCCGATGCCAACCAGGGCTGGCGTTCCGTCCCCGCCGGGGCCACGTTGTCCTCGGGCGACGCCACTCTGCCGCTCAGCCAAAGCATTTCGGCGCAGGACACGGTGACTCTCACCCTGGTCAACGTCATCAACCCGGCGGCGGGCGCCGTCAGCGACTTCGAAGTTTCGACCACGGCCGACGCCGTGCCGGCGCTGGCACCGACCTACACGATCAGTGCCAGTTCCGGTTCCGGGGTGACCGTCGCCGTCAACCCGGCCGCGCCCGCGGTTCAGGCCACCTATACAATTTCCAACCTTCACGCCAGTGCCGCCCTAATCGGCGGGTCGAGCACGATCACCGTGAGAGCTCCGGCGGGCACCTACTTCCCCAACAATGTCGGTCTGTACGTCATCCAGGACTCGACCACGGCGAGCGGCAGCGGGACGGTCAGCGCCCTTTACGGCGGGGGGACCAGCACAGTTTTGCTCACTGTGCCCCATACCATCAATGGCGGTGACACGCTTTCGATAACCATCGAGGATGCTTTCAACCCGGGTACCGCCGGCTTCTACACCATCTCCTTGGCCGGCGCCGTGACGGGCTCGAGCACGGGCCTGGTGTTCCCGGGTGCTGGCGTCACTTATCCCGACGGCGCCCTTCTGAGCTTTGTGGGTACTCTTTACGTTTTTGCCGGCGGCCACGCCTTCGGTGTCCCCTCTCCGGTGGTGGCGGCGGCCGTCGAGGGCGTGGACCACGCCGTCGTAAGCGCCAGTGCGGGGACCTTGCCCTCCAGCACGGCGGTCCCGGGCACGCTGGTGATCGTTTACAACAACCCGACGATCTACGTAGTCGGCGCGGACGGGCAACTGCATGGGTTTGCCACGCCGCGCCAGTTCATCGGGGACGGGTATGACCCCGCCGACGTCATCACTGTCCCGAGTCACGGCCACATCACGCTGGGAGCGACGGCCGGCGTCGAAGGTGCGGCGGCCAACGCCCTAGCCACGGCGTCGAACGGAGCGCTCATTGATTCGTCCGGGACCTACTTCGTGCTGGCCGGCGGCAGAGGCTTCGGCGTCCCCAGCCCCACGGCCCTGAAAGGCATCGAGGCCGCCGACAAGGCCCAGCCCGTGGTGGGTGCGATCGGGTCGCTTAGGGACGCCCCGATAGCCGACGGCACTCTTTTGACCGTGGGCGGCACTGTCTATGTGAGCTTCGGGGACAGCCTCTTTCCCTTCAAGTCCATGGGCCAGCTGGCCGCCGACGGTTATGGTGGCACGCCCTCGATCGCCGTGCCCAGCACCAGCGGCCTCACCGTAGATACCTCCTACGCCGGTTCCTAGGGCCGGTCGCCTCGCCGTCCGGCGCCGGGCGACCTGACCGAGACCACGGGCCGCCCCGGCGGGCTAACAGCCGGGGTTACGGATTAGATAGACGTAGAGGGTTTCCCGTCCGGCGAAACCATATTCCTGGTACGTGACCGTCGCCAGCCGTCTGAGCGACGCCAGCGCTACCTGGTTGCCGGAAACGAAGGCGCACTCTTTGAAAGCCGGGAACATCTGGTCGTACCAGGTCAGGTAAAACGGCCCCCCCCGCAACGGGCGTCCCGGGACAGCGACGCCGGCCTGGTGGCTGCCGACCCATTCGAAGCCGGCGTCGACCATGCGGGCCGGCACCCCGGCGGCCACGGCTTTGTTGCCGGCAGACCAGCGGGCGGCGTCGTAGGCGTCGGCGTTGAGAGTTATGACGGTGGCCACGGCCGCGACCACGGCGGCCAACACCGCCGTGCTGAGCAGTACCGGAAGTGCTGGGCCGGCTCCCGTAGGGCCTCGGGCGTGCGCCCCGGCGCCCCGACCCTGGGCCCCGGCGCCCCTGCCCCGCCTACCGGGGCCCGGGCCAGGCGCCCGCGCCGAGGGGACGGCGCGGCGAGAGAGGAGCAGGACGGCGAGGCTGAAAACCAGGGCCCAGAGGTACCGGTCGAAAACGGTGCCTTTGGTCAGGCCCTGGAAAAGGCAGAGAAGAAGCGCCGTAAGTACTGAAAAAATGACCAGCATGGCGCGGGGGTAGCAGAGGCGGCCCGGCGATAAGGACGGGCGGCTGACGGTGGCGGCCACCGCCGCTAGCAATGCCCCGCTGGCCAACGCCACCAATTGGAGCGCCCACCACGCCACGCCGGGGAATAGCACCGGGCGCCCGGTGAGCACGGCCGCGCCCGTCGCCCCCTGTGGCAGGAAGTAGTTCCCGTTGAAAAGCGAGTGGTCGGCCGCCAGCAGGAGCGCTCCGGCGGCCAGAGCGCCGACGGACGCGAGCAGGTACCGGGCCGATAATCGGGGCCGACAACGGCGCAGCGCCGCGGGCAACAGGGGAGCCAGGCCGAACGAAAGGGTGAAATAGGAATTACCCAGTCCCTTTACGAGCCGGACCGGTGCCGAGACGGCCAGAGGCACGGTCTGGGCCCCCGGGACATGAGCGGCCCATAGGTAAATGGCGCCGCAGGCCAACAGAAGCCCGGTGGCGACCAGGCCGTAGGTGCGACGATGGCGGCGGTCCTGGAGGGCGAGGGCACCGATGGCGGCCAGGGGGGCGGCAATGTCGAACTCGCGGACCGAAAAACCGAAGCCGCCCACCGCCACAGACGCCGCCAGCCAGCCCCAGCGGGCCGGCCCTTGCCTTCTCAGAGCGACGGCGGCGGACGCCAGGCACAGGGCTCCGGCTGAAAATGCGGGCACGTCCGTCATGAAACTGGACGTGCTCAGAGCGAAACCCGGCAGCGCCAGGGCGACCAGCACGCAGGCTACCGCTCGGCTCCGCGACAACACCGAGCGGGCCAGGGCGTAGGCGGCCACGAGCCCCGCCGCAGCCAGGACGGCGACGGCCGCCCCCGGGGCCCAGGCCTGAGGGCCGAAAACAGCGGCGAACATGGCCCCCCACAGCACCTGGCCGACCAGGCTCATGGCGCCCCAGCCGGCGAAGGAGACCTGCCCCGTGCGCACGAACTCCCAGAGGTCGCGCCGGTAGGCCCAGTCGTCGTTGCGGGGGATGGAGAAAACGTGGAAGACGCCGGCCAGGACGGCGGGCACGACCACGCCGATGACCACCAGGGCCAGCGCGGCCCCGACATCGGCCGCGGGCACCCGGCGCCACAGTGCCGGTGCGGGCTCGGGCGGCGCCGTCAACTTGGCCTACCGGCCCACGGGCACGGCCAGGAACGTGACGTTCACCTGGCCCTGGCCTTGTCGCCAGCCTCCGCCCGTCACCTCCAGGCGCTGCACGGCCGGGGGCGTGAAGGCCGGGGAGTAGCCGAGCGAGACGGGGGCCCGCAAGACATGGTCGTCACCGGCCGTCCCGGGGACAAAACGGTAGGCGGTGCCGGCGACCTGGCCAGGGGCAAAGGTGGTCACTCGCACCTGGGGCGGCTTGAGGAAAAGGCCTTCGGCCCGGGCCCGGAGCGGTGAGCTGAGCGAGAACGAAGCCAGGACGAGGTCGCCCGGCGCGACGGGGACGTCGATGGGTTGGCCGAAGCGGGCGCGGGCGCGGCCCACTACCTGCTCGCGACCGCAACGGTCAGGGGCCCGGCCCAGCACCTGCCAGGGGCCGCTCACGTAAAGCTGGCGGTAGTGGCAGTACATGGCCACCATGGCGTTGGGCGGGTCCCAGGAGGGGTCCCGGTCGTCCAGGGCTACGTCCTGGTAGAGAATGCGCTGGGGGGCGCCCGGCGACGCCAGGAAAGAGGCGTCCAGGTCATCGAGGTAGGGCGTGTAGGCGCTGTAGGACTGGAGGACGGGCTCGGGGCGCCACCGCAGTTGTGGGTAGCCAAAGCTGAGGGCGTTGTCCCAGGGCTCGGCGGCCAGGGTAAGGCCCGCCAGCGAGCCGACCACGCCCGGGTGCAGTGCGTCACCGGTGGCCCGGACCTGGTAGCGGGCGATGGCCTGCACCCTGGCCCAGCGGGCCGCGGAGGAGAGGTCGGCGACCTCGTCGTAGAAAGCCTTCACGTCCTCGACGGGGGAGCGCAACGAGGGCGGCACACCCCCGTTGGCCAGGCAGGCCAGCAGGCCGGCCAGGGCGATGCTGATGGCCTGGACCGGTAGGTAGCGGCGAGGGAGGCGGGCCAAGCCGAGCGCTACCAGGAACAACCCGAAGAAGGTCAGGTCGTGCAAGTCGTGGCGTACGAAACCCTCTTTCAGGGTCTCCCATCCCCACAGCCCGAGCATGAGGGTAGCGGCGAGCTTGGCCCGCCGGGCCGAGCCTCTCAGGGCCAAGACGAAGACCAGCGCCACCAGGGCCACGTCGATAAGCGCGTACCAGTTCTCGGCGCCGCGACCGCCTGATGAGCTCATGGCGGAGCCGTACCCGACGGCGACGGCGAGGGCGCCGCGGAAGTAACTGACGAAGTTGCCGAGGCTCTGGCCGGCGGCCACGAGGGCCACGATGACCACGACGAGGAAAGCGGCCCCGGCGCCCACCGCCCCCGGTCGCCACCGGTCCGTCGAACCGGCCACGGCCAGGACGGCCAGGGCCGCGGTGACCAGTCCCACATTGACCTCGACCAGCAGCTGGAACCCGGCCAGGGCGCCCAGGGCGGCCAGCAGGGCCAAGCGGGCCTTTTCGCTCCCGGCCCCGAGGCAGGCCAGCGCCAGGCCCAGGGCGGTGGCGAGCGCCAGTTCGGGCGCCTCCAGCAGGTTGGCCGCGATGGTGACCGACGCCCACGCGGCCACGCTCGCCGCCAGCACGCCCCACGACGCCCGCAGGGCGCCGATCACCAGGGCGGCCAGCCCGGCGGTGACCACCAGCGCATAGACGAGGCCGATGGCGGCCGTGGCCCGGAAAAAGGGCAGGACGTCCTCCACGAAGCCGTAGGGGCCGAAGGTGAACACGACCTGGGGCCCCCACTGCAGGTGCTGCTCGAAGCTCAGGGCCAAGCCCGCCTGCCAGGAGCTCAGGCCGGCGGTGACGACGCGCCAGGGCAAGCTCCGCCAGCTCAGCAGCGTCACCGCCGCGCTCATGAGCGCCACCGAGGGCCAGCCCTTGAGCCGCGTCCACGGGGCCTCGAGGCGGCGGTGGGGGACGGGTAGGAAATGCTCTCCCCACTTAGGCTCCCGGTCTGGGCCAATCGCCACGTGCGGCACTTTCAAACGCTAACAGCCAGGCGTTTAGGGCACCGGCAAGGCCGCCCGTCGCCAAGCGACGTCTTCTTCGCCTTTGTCGTCGGTTAGGGCCCTCGATCGCAAGGCAGGTCCGGCCGGCGCCGACAGTGGGAGTATGAGCAGCGGCGGTAAGAGGGCTTGAGGCGATGAAACGGGCACCGGCGGGGCGCACTGTCGGCGCGGCCCTGGCCGCGGCGGCGGCCACCCTCTGCTTGGCTTCGGTCGGGCCGGTGGCCCCGGCACCGGCCGCGGCCCAGGGACTGGTGTTCGTGAAGGTCTGGTCCCGCACCTTGCCCGACGCCGGCCACCCCGTCGCCCTCTCGTCGCCCAATGTCGCCACCCTGGAGGGCGTGCCGGCCGTGGTGGTGGGGGACAGGGCCGGGTACGTGTACGCCTTGTCGTTGGCCGGTGGCCGGGCGGTCCCGGGCTGGCCGGCGTCCACCGGGGGAGCCCCGGTGGACTCCACACCGTCAGTGGCTCAGCTCGGCGGCGACCCGGCCAACGACACCGTTTTCGTCGGGACCGGCAACGCCTCCACCCCTCACGTGGGCGGCTACGAAGCCTTCGATCCCGACGGGACCAGGCGCTGGTACGCGGCCGTCAAGAACCCGGTCAGCGACCGCACGGCTGGGGCCACGTCGGCGGTTACCGCCTCTCTGGCCGTCGGCGACCTCCAGGGCAGCCTGGACGTGGTCGCCCCCTCGGTGGGCCAGGAGGAGTACGCCCTGGACGCGGGCTCGGGGGCCACGTTGGCCGGCTTTCCCTGGTTCAGTGCCGACAGCGGCTTTTCCACCCCCGCTCTGGCCGACCTGTACAGCAATGGCCGGACCGACATCGTCGAGGGTGGGGACCAGACGGCGGGGCTGGCCTTCGGCGTCGACTACACGCAGGGCGGCCACGTGCGGGTCCTGGCCCCGACCGGCAACGCCGGCACGGGCAGCCCGACGGGAGGGCTCGACTGCGAGGCCAACCCCGACGTGGGAGTCGAGTCGTCCCCGGCCGTTGGGGGCTTCCTGGCGGGCGGGGCGCCCGGCATCGTCGTCGGGACAGGCACGACCTTCAAGGGCTCTGACACCGACAAGGTCCTGGCTTTCAACCCGCAGTGCCAGCTCGTCTGGCAGGTGGCCCTCAACGGGATGACCGAGTCGAGCCCGGCTCTGGCCGACGTCGAGGGAAATGGCACCCTGGCGGTGGTCGAGGGCACCGACGGCGGTCCCGGGGGCGGGTCGGTGTACGCCCTGGGCGCCACCAACGGCGCCGTGATCTGGAGCCGGCCCGTGGGCGCGGTGCACGGGGGAGTGGTCACGGCCGACCTGGGCCGGGGCCACCAGGACGTCATCGTGGCCTCGACAAGGGGGGCGGAGGTCCTGGACGGTACCAACGGCCGGCTGGTCACCATCCTCGAACGGGGCGTCGGGTTGCAGAACTCGCCCCTGGTCACCGAGGACCCGAACGGGACGATCGGCATCACCGTCGCCGGCTATAACGGCCACAACCAGGGAGAGATCGAGCACTTCGAGCTGGCCGGCTCGAGCGGCGCCTCGGTCGCCGGGCCGGGGGCGTGGCCGGTGTTCCACCACGACCCGCAGTTGACGGGCGACGCCGGCGTGCCGGGGGCGGGTGGGGAGCGCGCCGGGCCCCAGGCTCGGCCGGCGGGCGGCTGCGCAGTGCCGCCCGGCGGGCCCAACGGTTACTACGAGGTGGACAAGGGCGGCCGCGTGTTCGGCTTTGGCAACCTCGCCCGGTGCGGGTCTCTCGACGCCCCCGCCCAAGGGCTGGCCCAGCCCGTAGCGGGCATGGCCGCCACCCCGGACGGGGGCGGCTACTGGTTGGTCGACCAGGCGGGCCAGGTTTTTGCCTTTGGTGACGCCAGGTCCTATGGCTCCCTCCAGCGCCTCCGCTCCGGCATGCCCGTGGTGGCCTTGACGGCCACGCCCCATGGCCAGGGCTACTGGCTCCTGACGGCCGGTGGCCAGGTCTATGCCTTTGGTGACGCCAGGTCTTACGGCCCCCGGGTGGCGCTGCACCCGCCGGCACCGGTCGTGGGGATGGCGGCCACGGCGGACGGCCGGGGCTACTGGGTCGTGGACGCCGACGGGACGGTCTGGAGCTTCGGGGACGCCCCGTCCCGCCAGCCTCGGCTGGCGGTGCGCTCGAGCTCGGTCGTGGGGATCGCCGCCGACACCGCCACCGCTGGGTACTGGCTGGTCAGTTCCCACGGCGCCGTTTACCCCTTCGGCGCCCCGTTCCTCGGCTCCGTCCCCGCCGGCACGACCGAGACTGCCATCGCCGGGATCCAGGCCGAGCCCGGGGGCAGCGGCTACCGCCTGGTCGACGGGGGCGGGGCGTTGTTTTGCTTCGGCACGGCCACTCAGCTCGGCTCGGCGGCCACCGCTCACCCGACGCGCGCCGTCGTCGGGATCGCCTCACCGTGAAGCTGGGGGTCCAGAGGCGCTAACCTGGCGGTCCCGTATGTCGAACACTTCCACAGTCAGTCCCAAAGCTCCGCGGCGCCCGGATTTTGGCGCAGAGGCCCTGGTCTACATCGAGAAGGTCCGTAAGGCGACCAAGCGCCTGCGGGCGTACGAGACCAACCCCGAGGACGTTCGCGGCGCTCTGCAAGCGGTGAAGAACGTCGCCGGTGTCAACGTGGAGGTGCCCATCGTCGGCCCCCGGCGCGAGGTGCAATTGGTAAAGACGGGCGTGAAACGGCTCGTCGCCTGGTACATGGGCTACCTGGCCGGGCAGTTCAACGTTTTTTCCGCTAGCGTCGTGCGGCTGGGCGAAACGATGGCGTCACGGCTCGAAGATCTGGAGCGCAACGGCGACGAAATGGCGGCCCGCCTGGGCGCCGTCGAAGCCCGGCTGAGCCGGCTGGAGCCGAAGGCGGCCGCCTCCACCACGCCGCCTAAGCGGAGCGCGCGGAAGGATGCCCCCGATGAGGATTGACCTTTACCTGCCCGGGTTCGCCCCTCACGACGCCATCAGCAACCACACCCTCCAGACGCGCCGCGTACTGCGCGAGGCGGGTTACGGCAGCCACATCTGGGCCGAGCACATCCTGGGCAACCTGGCGCGCGAGGCCCGGCCCTACCAGGAGGACAGCCCCCTGCCGGGCGAGCACCGCCTCTTGATCTACCAGATGTCCACCGGGTCGGCCATGGCCGGCTGGCTGCGGTCCCGGGCCCGGGCGGGCGAAGAGGTGCTCGGCCATTACCACAACATCACGCCGGCGTCCTATTTCGCCCGGTGGGAGCCCCACATCGCCCTGGCCATGAACAACGCCCGCCAGGAGCTCTACATGCTGGCCCCGCACACGGCCCTTTCGTTCGCCGATTCGGCCTACAACGAAGAGGAGCTGGCCGACTGCGGCTACGAACGTACCCTCGTGTGCCCGCTGCTGGTGGACCTGGACGAGTACCACCGCCCGCCCGACCGGGCCACGCTGGACCGGCTGCGCCGACGGCGGGAGGGGACGCAGTGGCTCTTCGTAGGGCGGGTGGCGCCCAACAAGTGCCAGCACGACGTGGTCGGTGCGTTCGCCGTCTACCGCCGGGTCTTCGACCCCCAAGCTCACCTGACGCTGGTGGGCGGCGGGACCTCGCCCAACTACCTGGGAGCGGTGCAGCGCCTCATTGGCGAACTGGACCTGGGCGACAGCGTGGAGATCCTGAGCGGTGTCGGCGATGCCGAGCTGCTCGCCCACTGGGCCGTGGCCGACGTCTTCGTGTGCCTGTCCGAGCACGAGGGCTTTTGCGTCCCCGTGCTGGAGGCTATGGAGCTCGGCGTCCCCGTGGTGGCCTACGCGGCCGCGGCAGTGCCCGAAACGCTCGGGGGGGCGGGGATCGTCCTGGACGACAAGGACCCGCTCGAGGTGGCCAAGGCCGTGGACCGTGCCTGCCGCCCGGGAGCCACCCGGGACCGCATGGTAAAGGCGGGACGGGAAAGGGCTACCGCTTTCTCCCTCGCTAACACGTCCAAGCAGCTACTGGCCGGTATCGAGGGCTACCTGGCCGGCTGAGAGCGGCCCCGGCCGTCGGCCTCCCGGTACAGGGAGACGATGCCGTCGGCGCAGGCCTCCCAGGTGTAGTGGCCGGCGCGTTCGAGGCCCCGGCGGGACAGGTCCAGGCGCTGGCCCGGGTCGTCGAGCAGGCCGCTGAGGGCGTCGGCCAGGGCGTCGGCGTCGCCGGGGGGGACCAGCCGGGCGGCGTCGCCCAGGACCTCCTTCAAGGCGCCGCAGTCGCCGGCCACGACGGGGGTGCCGGCGGCCATGGCGTGGAGCGGGGCCAGGCCGAACCCCTCGTAGCGCGAGGGGTAGGCGAAAACAGTGGCACCGCTCGTGAGGGCGTCCCGGGCCTCGTCGTCCACCCACCCGAGCCGTAGCACCCGGTCCCGGGCGGGGCAGGCGGCGACGGCCTCGTCGAGCGCGGTGCCGCCCCAGCCCTCCGAGCCGGCGATGACCAGGGCCAGGCCGGGGCGTGCCCCGGCGAGGCGGCCGAACGCCCGCACCAGCGTCGGCAGGTCCTTGCGGGGCTCGACCGTGCCGACGGCCAGGACGTAGGAGGTCACCCAGTCGGGCAGCGGGGAGCGCAGGTCCTCCAGGAGCGAGCGCGCCGGGCCGGCTCGACCTGGCGCTTGGGCCTCCCCGGCCGCCGCGGCCGGGGGCGGGCGGCCGTTCAGCAGGGGGGCGCCGAGGTGGACCGCCCTCACCCGCTCGGCCGGGACACCGAGCAGCTCGGTGAGCTCCTGGGCCACGAAGGCGGAGTCGGCGTGCACCCACGCTCCCCGGCTCACCGCCTTTCTCACCAGCCCGGGGTAGGCCCGGGCGGCCGGGCGGCACCACTGCGAGTAGTGGAGAGGTGCGAGGTCGTGAACGCTCACGACCATGGCAGCGCGGCGCGCCGGCGGGACGACGAAATTGGTGCCGTGCACGACCCGGGCACCGCCGGTGTAAAGCTCCGCCGGCGGGAGCGGCCAGCGCGCCCAGGAGGCGTTCAGCAACCGGCCGGGGATGCCCGGGCCGGACGGGCCGAGCGCCCGTACCCCGGGTGGCAGCAAGCCCTCGATGCTGCTGCGACCGTGCCGGCTCAGCGCGAACGCCCCGACATCGACGTCGCCCCGCCGCCCCAGGGCCTCGAGCAGTCCCTGGCAGAACTGGCCCACGCCGGTGCGGGCTCCGCGTAGCGGTGTGGCGTCGAGCGCGACCGACAGGGCCGGCTCCGCGTGGCCATTTGTCTGGGGCATGGCGTTGGGAACCCGACTCTACCGGGCCCGGTCCGGGTGCGGGCCGCCCGGCCCTGGTCGAAGGGACCGCTACGCTGGCGTCGTGCTGCGTGCCTGTGCGCCCGGCCGGTCCTAGATGAAGCTGGCGTTCGTCCCGCCTCGCTTCGGCCCTAGCGTGCTCGGCGGCTCCGAGGCGCTGATGAGAGAGGCGGCCCTGGGTTTTTCGGCCCGCGGCCATGACGTGGAGGTCGTAACCACGTGCGCTCTCGACCATTACAGCTGGGCCAACGTGCTGGCTGAGGGCACTAGTGAGGAAAATGGCTTGCTGGTGCGGCGATTCCCTGTCGTCCGCCACCCCAGCCGGGCGGCTTTGAAGGCCCAGCTCTCCATAGAGGCGGGCCGGGCCCCCGATCTCGACGACCAGGTGAGCTGGCTCGGTTTCCAGTTCGGTGCGCCCGGGGTCTTCGAGCACATACTGCGCTTCGGGGAGAGGTACGACGCCATCGTCTTTTCGCCCTACCTGTTCTGGACGACGAGCGTCTGCGTCCCGTTCGTGGCCGAGCGGGCGGTGGTCGTCCCGTGCTTGCACGACGAGACCTACGCCCGGCTCGACATATTGCGCCCGGTGCTGTCCGACCCGGCCCTGGCGTGGTTCCTCTCCGGCCCGGAGCACCTTCTGGCCCACCGGCTCGGGCCGGTGACCCGGTACCACAGCGTGACCGGTGGGGGGGTGACCGTTCCTTCGGTTTACGACCCGCAGGGGTTCAGGGAAAGGCACCGTCTGTCGCGCCCTTTCGTGCTGTACGCCGGGCGGCGAGAGGAGGGCAAGAACACGGCCTGGATGCTGGAGGCGTTCGCCGCCGCCGTGCGCCAGGGCGACCTCGACCTCGACCTGGTCGTCCTGGGCCGGGGCCAGTTAGCGGGCGCTCCCCTGGGTGCGAGCGGGGCTTCGGCGGGGCGGGTCGTGGACCTCGGCTTTGTCCCTGACCACGAGCGCGACAGCGCCTTCGCCGCCGCCACCGCCTACGTGCAGCCGAGCCGGATGGAGAGCTTCTCCCGCACGGTGATGGAGGCATGGCTGGCGGGCACGCCGGTAATCGCCTTTGACCAGAGCGACGTGGTCGCTTGGCACTGCCGTCGCTCGGGGGGAGGCGTCACCTTCTCCGACCAGGCCGGGTTGGCCGAAGCCCTGCGCCTCGTCGCCTCCCGGCCCGACCTCGCCTCGGAGATGGCCGCCGCCGGCCGGCGCTATGTAATCGAGAACTACACCTGGCCTACCGTGCTCGACCGCATGGAGGCCAGCTTGAGCGCCGCCCTGTGAGCCGACCTCCGACCAGCCCTGTGAGCCGACCTCCGACCAGCCCTGTGAGCCGCCCTCAGAGCAGGCCTAGCCGTCCTCAGACGGCGGTGACGGTGCCCAGGTGCCTGGTGCTGGGGAGCTACCCGCCCGTACCCGGGCCGGCGGCGGCGGCGACCGTGGCGGCCGTCCGCCGGGCTTGGGCCGCCGGCCAGGACGTCGTCGTCGTGTCCCCCCGCCCGAGCGCGGCGCCCTTCGTGCTCAGGGCGGCCGGCGCCCGCGGCGTTGCCCGGGAGATGCTCCGCCTGGGCCGCCGCCATGCCTGCGACCGGGTGGTCCTGTGCATAGAGCCGGGGTGGCCGGTGCGGGGCCGCACCGGCGGCGGCGCCCGCTCGCTGGCTGCCGCCCTGTCGTCGTTCCGCCACGCCGAGGTCGTCGCGACCGGCGAGGTCGGCGGGGACTGGGGGCTCCTGGCTCGTCTGTGGGGTGCGGCCGAGTTGCTCACCGCCGGCTCGGAGGAGCTCGCCGCCTCGTTGCGCGCCGCCGGCGCCCCGTCCGTAAGAGCCTGCGAACCGTACGAGGGGGCGCGGGAGCGCCCGTCGCCTTTCTCACCGGGGACGGTGAGCCCCCTCGAGCATGGTGAGCTGCTGCTGAGAGCGCGGGCGCGCCGGCTGCTGGGCCGCATGGCCCGGAAGGTGCTGGGGCGACGGGCACCGGCCGTCCGGGCGCAGCTGGAGCGCCCGGTGCTGTGGGCACGGCGGGCGTCGGCGGGGGCCGGCGGCGGCACCGCCCGCAACTAAGCCCGCTACACGCCGGCTAATGCCTAGCTTCGTGTGATGGGCCTTTCCTACAGCAGCGTCGTCGAAGCACCTCTGCCCGAGGTGTTCGCCTGGTACAGCCGGCCGGGCGCCCTGGCCCGCCTTTCGCCTCCGTGGCTCCCGGGGAAAGTGGTCGTCGAGGCAGGCTCGCTCCAGGACGGGCAGGCGGTACTGGCGTTCCCCGGAGGTCTGCGCTGGGTGGCCCAGCACCGCAGCGAGGGTTATGACCCCCCGCACAGCTTCGTGGACGAGGTGACGTCCCTGCCTTTTAGGGCGCTCGGGTGGCGGCACACGCATTTGTTCAGCGAAGCCGGAAAAGGCGCTACCAGGGTCGCCGACGAGGTGCGCACACCCGTGCCCGCCCGCCTGCTGAGACCTATTTTCGCCTACCGCCATCGCCAGCTGGCCGACGACCTGGCGTCTCACGCCCGGGGTAGGTCGTGGCGGGCGGGGTCCCTGACCGTGGCCATGACCGGGCCCTCGGGACTGGTCGGTTCGGCCCTGGCCGCCTTCTTGACCACCGGCGGCCATAGCGTGGTGCGGTTGGTGCGCCGCCCCCCGGCGAGCCCGCAAGAGCGCCAATGGGACCCGGACCGCCCCGACGCCCGGCTCCTGGACGGGGCCGATGCCGTTGTCCACCTGGCAGGGGCGTCCATCGCCGGTCGATTCACCGAACGCCACAAGCGGGCAGTCCTCGAGAGCCGGAGCGGGCCCACACGGCGGTTGGCGGAAGCGGCGGCGGCGGCCGCCGAGAGCGGCCATGGCCCATCCGTCTTCGTCAGCGCGTCGGCCATCGGTTACTACGGCTATGACAGGGGCGACGAGGTCCTGACGGAGGCCAGCGCACAGGGCGACGGTTTCCTGGCAGACGTGGTCGCCAGGTGGGAAGAGGGCACGGCGCCGGCGGCCCAGGCCGGGCTGCGGGTCGTCAAAGTGCGCACGGGCATTGTCCAGTCGCCTCGTGGAGGAGTGCTCGGCCTGCTCTACCCGGTGTTCCTGCTCGGCCTGGGAGGCAAGCTGGGCGGCGGCGGGCAGTGGACGTCGTGGACCGGGATCGACGACCTGGTGGACGTGTACTACCGCGCCCTGCTCGACCCGGCCCTGAGCGGGCCGGTCAACGCCGTCTGTCCTCAACCGGTGCGCAACGAGGAGTACGCGGCCACTCTGGCCCGGGTGCTGCACCGGCCCGCCGTGGTGGCTGTGCCCGGCTTCGCCGCAGAGGTGGCGCTCGGCCACGACGGCCGGCGCGAGGTCGCCGAAGCCAACCAACGGGTCGAGCCCGCAGTGCTCCTGGGCGCCGGCCACCATTTTCGCTTCCCGGAGCTGGAGGCCGCGCTACGTCACCTACTCGGCCGGGCTGACACCTGACCGGCGTGCCACCCGGGCCCGGAGGCGGCGCCCGCGCCGGAGCCGCCTGGCGTGCTTGCGGAGAACGTTGCTGGTCAGAACGTCATCTGGTCGCGTGCGCCCTTGGCGCGCGCCGCACCGACCTCGGTCCTGACGTCCCGGCGCTCTTCGGGGGGAGGGAGCACGGCTTGCAGGCCGAGCGACTGGATCCATAGCTCTCGGGACCAGCCGACGGTATGGTACAGGTGCTCGTCTTCCTCGTCCTCGACCTCTTTGTAGGCCGCGGTCAGGGCCTCGCCTCGCTTGCCCTGGGAATTTTTGGCCACTTCGCCGATCAGCTCCCAATTGAGATGGTCCTTCGTCTCGGCCAGTGTCACGCATTCGGCGGCTACGAGCTGAGCGGCCTCGTTGGGGCTGTCGCCGAGGGCCTTTTCCATGACTGCGATGAGCGAGGCGCTGATGTCGTGGACAACTTTGCGCCCGGGGCTGGAAGCCTTGGTGTCGAGGCCGAGCTCGCCGAACAGCCGCTCGACTACTTCGATGTGGTGCCTGGTCTCGGCCAGGTACTTGCCCCACTCATCACGCAGGCCCTTGTGGGTTACGCACCTGAGCGCTGTTTCGTAGACCTTGGCCCCGTTGACCTCGGTTTCCAACGCCTGCAGGAGCAGTTCTTCGATCTGAGCGTCCTTCATCGTTAGCTGTTTCCTTTCTTGGGCGGGCCGCGACAATGCGCGGTGCCGTTCAGTTTGTTTGCTGAAGCGGGAGCAACCCAAACTGCGCCGTGGCGCAACGCGGACGACGTCCGGGACTCGGCCCCAGCTTACTGGCTGCCGGCCAGGCTCACGATGAAGTTCACGGTCGTGGCCAGGATCACGGCTCCGAACAGGTAAGAAACGAGGGCCTGGCGAAGGGCCGTGGCTCGGATGGCATAGCTCAGGCGTGGCGTCCGCGCCGGCTTTTGCTGACCAGTGAGACCAGGAAGGCGGCGGCGACAACCTCGATTATGAGCGTGATCAACCAGTGGGTAGCAGGGTTGAAGAAAAGCAAGCGGGCGACGATGCCACCGACGACGGCACCGCCGACGCCACAAGCTACCGTCCACCAGAAACCGATGGGGTTGGGGCCGGGCACCACCAACCGACCGAGGGCTCCGATCACCAGGCCTCCGATGAGGATGCTGAGTATTAGGAAGAGCACGCTACCCATGGTGCCAGAGCCGTCGTTCCCAGCGGCGAAGACCCTTGGGGTAAACGAGGGGCCCGCGCTCCGGGCGCTCGCCGAACTCCGACGGCG
>JBEKNX010000039.1:0-18607 GCA_049522375.1 Acidimicrobiales bacterium
GGCTGGCGCTGCTCACATGACGGACTGCCTTATCGTCGGTTGGCTCGGTGACGTTCCCGGCATCCTGCATATCCGCGCAGACGACGGTACCGGCACTTGGAAGGGCGACTGTCCAGGCCATAGGGACACTTTTGTCGGCTGGGGCAGCCTCGGCGCTGAACGAGCCTGGAAGTACGCGACGGCCCATCTGGGCGCCGAGCGGTCGCGCGACAACTTGGCCGCGCCATTGAAGCTGATCATCTCGGAGGACGCTCTGCTCGACGGCTTTGAGATGTGGGACATCCCTCCAGACGGTAGCGCCACGCAACTCTCAGTAGTCCCGACAAAGGCATCCCCGTGTTTCAGTGAGGCACCTGACGACTTCGGGTAAGCCCGGCCCCGATTTGGGGTACGGTCAGGCCCATGCCCAGCCTTCGGCTATCCAGGGACCCCCTGTTGGTCAGGCTGGTCTGCGACCATTGTTGTCGACGCGCACCCCCAGGACCTCTCCGATGGTCCCTGCCCGGCCTATGACTTCTCGCCGGGGCAGGTGGGCGACACATCTACAGTTCTAGAAATAGATTGCTAGTATATCAGAACTAGAGTAAGATGATTGTCAGACGTTCGAGGTACAGCGCTCATAGACCGCCACTGTTCGAGCGTCAACCAAAGGAACTACCGTGTTGATGCCACCCGAGTCTGTCCGTGAGGTGAGCCGGGGGGCTGACGACGTGTTCGCCGGATGCCGCGGCCGCCAGCTACCTCTGGACGGCTACCGCTGGGACGACGACTTCGCAGCTGTCCCCGACCTGTCCGGGGGTGTGTTGACCATCCCCGTCGCCGAACGGGCCGAACCACCTCTTTGCCTACCGAGGCGCTGACCACGTCGATTGGCCAGCCCGTCACTGATAGCCGCCCTGGGGCCCCCTGGTTAGGCCGCCGCGTGCAGTACGCCGCTCCGGCTCTCAAGGGCGTCGCTAATAGTTGAGAGGTAAACGAATGCTTTATCTTTGGTTAGGTGCCATTGTGGGGCGTCTGTGGTTTATTGTTTCCAAGGAGCAGATTACCGCTAAAGCCCAGCGCAAGGCCGCGCGTAAGGCCGCGCGTGAGGCCGCGCGTGAGGCCGCTCTAAGCACGCCCCGAAGACCTCCAATTGGATTGAGCCTATTGAGAAATGAGGCAGATTACCGAACCTACTCCGGCCCGCATACTGACCGTCCTGACGCAAGCCGACCCGGTACGCCAGTCCAGCACGAGCTAGACCCTACGGATCAATGAGGTCCCGCAAAATGAGAAACAACTGGCACTGTCGCCCTCGGCATCCCGGCAACAGCCCTGATGGCTTGCGCTCGGTGATCGACCCCGTCGTCTGAAAGACCGTCGTCATGTCGGGGCCTACACGTATCGACTAGACCCTGCTGCACGTGGCTCACCCGCACCTGCCGGACCCCTCCAGTTGGGGCATCCCTCAAGAGCCGTGCTGGACCGGCGGTCCTACGCCCGAGAACGCCTCCAGTCTTCGCTGTCGTCGTTAGCGCCGATGGGCGGCCGTCCGCAGCCTCCGGCGCACGTACAGAGAGACGATGAACGTGACGGGGGCAGCCCACCGCACCGTGTCGGACGAAAGGACCGTACGTCCGAGCCCCGTCAAGTGGAGGCTGCCGCCAGGGTTGCCGAGGGCGATGATGAAGGCCGCGACACAGGCGAGGGCCAGGAACAACAGCAGCTGGGCCACGACCCGCACGAGCATGGATGCTACCTCTCAGCTGCTGGCCGACGCCCAGGCCCACCACTATGGGCTTTCCCGACTGGAGACGTGTGGTGCCGAGGACAGGCCCACCTGGTCGCGTCCGGGCGTCGAGAGAACGCTGTAACCTCACACAGCGTGGGGCTGCTCGCGGATTTGCGGATACGGTGGCGCTAGCGAACGGGCCCAGCCCGAAACCGACGCCTGGCGTTTCAGCTCCACCCACACAGCAAGCGCCGATGGGAGTTCGCCGGCCGGCGCTTGGCCAAAGTACGCCTCCGCCAGAGCGGCGGCGCCACCGCTGAGGGGCGTCCCGACGACGTGGAGCGCACGGCCTTCTTCCTCCAGAACATCGGCGATGCTCTCCAGGGCCCGGCGCCGGCTGGCGGGACGCGGCCGCGATAACCGTCTCGTTATGAGTCTCCTGCCGGTGCCACGAGCAACGTTGTTCGGTGTGATGTTCTGTTCTCCTGAGCCAGGTCAGCACGGGCCGGCTCAACTGAGTTGTAGGGGGGCCCTTGTCGCCGATGCCGAGTTCAGTCCAGTAGCGCCGCCGATCTGCCAGAACATCGCGCCCCGAGGCCGTCCTCGCCGGTACAAAGCCGACCGAGTTCGCCTAGAAGATGAACGGCACGAGCATCTTGGTCGAGCGCTTGTACACCGGGTAGGTGTCTGGGAACTGCTCGGTCATGTAGCGCTCCTCGACGGTCGCGCTGTAGACGAAATAGACCCCGGCCAGGACCACGGCCATCAGCCATAGCCAGCTCAGCGCCACCGCGGTGCCGACGCCGGCGACCAGGATGCCCGAGTAGATCGGGTGGCGGACCAGGTGGTAGGGGCCGCTGGTCACCAGCTCGGGCTCGTCCTTCTGCGTCATCGGGGTGCCCCAGTTGCGCCCGATGTGCCCGCGTGCCCAGATCGCGAACCCCAACCCTAGAGCGCAGACGACGAGCCCGAGGCCAGCGCGCCACGGATCCGTGTTGAGGCCGTGGCCCCGAAAGGCTCCCAAGCGGCTCAAGAGGATCACGGCGACAACGATCACCGCCCTGATACGCAGCTCGCGGGACCACGGGACGCGGCCCCGCTTCATAGAAAAGGCGGCCACGAGCCAGTACAGCCAGAACGCCGCCCATCCGACGGCGAAGACGAGCTCGACCGCTCGCATCGTGGACGAGGACCCCGGTTCTCTCGTGGTTCGCCGAATGTTATTAGCCCACGCGCCGCGATCGGAAGGTAACGGCCTCATCGACGCCCCAACTCACGATCCGGCTGGGAGTGATGCGAAACATGTCATCATCAAATCCGGGGACGATCTCCTTGCCGCCAGTACTCAGGATCGCCGCGTTCCCGCGGACCTCGATCGCTCGCGGCGTCCACGGGTCGATCGATACGAGATCGTCCACGACGACTGCGACCTTAGGGTTCTCCTGCACCTGGCGGAACTTCCATCGCTTTGCGAAGTCGTGACCGCCTATGTCAATCGAATCGTGCTCGGCGTTGTACCGGTACGAGACGGGTACCACGTGCGGCTGGCCGTCGAGACCAGCAGTGGCCAACCGAGCCAGGCGTTGGCCTCGCAGGTACTCGATCTCCGCTGGGGTAAAGACGCTCACCGACGCACCTCACTTCCAAGGCCAACACCTTGTCCCGGTGGCCAGGTTACCTCTGTCGTCTCCCCAAGCAGTTCGGAACGTTCGGCGAGCGATGGGAAGGGCAGGCCGGTCCAGACCACGCTGACCTGGGGACCGCCGTCCGGGTTGATCGTGGCGAGGTGGGCGAGGCGCCCGGACGTGAGAGCTTGGCGGACGTCGTCGGTGAGAAAAGTCACGAGCGATAGCCTAGATGCGACAGACAGGTAGCTCAGGCCCCCGGCGAGCGGTTGAACCGTGACATCCACGGTGGCCGCTTCAGAAGGTGGTGCGAAATAAGTGTCACATATGCGCCATGGCATTACTACCGAGAGCCCGGTCGTGGGCACTTGGTAATGTGCCTGGCGTGCAGGTACGCCCCGTCGCACCGGGCGAGTACGAGCTCGCCGGCCGGATCGTCCTTTCCGCCTACGAGGCTCTTCCCGGCAACCACATGACTGGCGGGTACGCCGAGGTACTGGCGGACGTAGGCCGCCGGGCTGGTGAGGCCGAGGTGCTGGTTGCCGTCGTCCCGGAGCTCCTCGGCTGCGTAACGTTCGTTCCCGACGGGTCCTCGCCGTGGGCAGAGCTTCTGGGCCCCGGGGAGGCCGGCGTGCGCATGCTAGCCGTTGACCCGTCCGCCCAGGGCCGGGGGGTGGGCCGAGCCCTCCTCAACGCCTGCATTGAGCGGGCGTGCCAGCTCGGTCGAGCAGGCCTGCTCCTCCACTCGACGCCGTGGATGGAGGCCGCGCATCATCTCTACGAGTCGGCCGGCTTCGTCCGGCTGCCCGAGCGCGACTGGCTCCCTGTACCCGAGGTGCCTCTGATGGCTTTCCGTCTCGCCCTCGCTCCGGACTGACGAAAACGGGTGGAATATCGGCGCGCAAGATTGTCCCGAGCCGCTGCCGGGCCCTAAAACTGCTAGCGTCCGCGGCAGCGGAGGTCGATTATGGCAGAACTTATCCGTGAGGGCGACGAACTGGTGGTACACCTCAGCGTGGCTGAAAAAGCGGAGGCGGTACACGGTGACATCCGGGTGCCCATGTCGTCGGTCCGGCAGGTGTACGTCGTGGACGACGCTGTGCACGCCGTCAATGCCTTCACCAAGTCGGTGGGGGCGTCGTGGCCGGGGCTGTTCGTCATTGGGACGTTCCACTCCCAGGGCTCGAAGGTCTTCGCGGTGGTCCACCACGGCACGCCACGAGGGGTGAGAGTAAGGCTCGACGGCGCCAACTTCGACGAGCTGCTAGTCGGCTGCGACGACCCGGAGGAGGTGGCTGAACGCCTCGCGCCCGCTCAGCCCGGCTCAGAGTAGGGTTCCAATTGGGCACCAGGGTGGGCCGTTGTCCTTTATAACGGGCGCGGCCGGCGCCAAGGCGGCGAACGATGTGCCGGTATCATCTCCAGATGACCGACACCGGGCCCTCCTCCGCCATCACCCACCTGTACCGCTTCTCGCGACCCGGCGGTACCGAGATAGAGAGCCGTGAGCTGACCAGCGACGATGCCGCCGAGGTGTACGCCCGGGAGTTGTCCAAAGGGCAGGGCACCCCCGTCATCATCGAGCACCACGACCATGTCGACTGGGAGTACGTGACCGAGGTCGACGAGCGGCCCTGACTTCGCCGGAGGCCTCGAGCGAGCCCGTGGGAGCTCCGCTGTCACCTCGTGACCAGGTTGAGGATGAGCAGGTTGGACAGCACGGCCGGGGCGTAAATACCCAATGTGACAAAGACGGCCGCCATTACGCCAAACCGAGGGCGGTGCCTGATGACCACGGCACCCAGAGCCCCAAGGATCGCAAGTTTCACCCACGGAAGGTGTGCCCTAGCGTGGCGCGGCATTGTTTGTGTTATCGGAAAAGGCTCTATGAGAGCCTCCTATCATTCTGGCAGGTCCTCACCTGACATTGGCGGATTGCGCTCTGCCAGAAAAAACGGGGCGCCCGAGGGCCGGACGACATCTTCGTTACGCCCCGTTAGGGGACGAGTTTGTAAGCGGCTCCCACCCTAGGACAGGGCGCTCACGACATGGTCGATGCAAGCAGTGAGGGCGGCGACGTCGGAAGGGTCAATAGCCGGGAACATGGCGACCCGTAACTGGTTACGCCCCAGCCTGCGGTACGGCTCGGTATCGACAATGCCGTTGGTACGCAGGACCTTGGCCACGACCGAAGCGTCGACCGAAGCGTCGAGATCGATGGTACCGACCACGCGGGACCGTTCGTCGGGCTTGGCCACGAACGGGGCCGTGTAAGCCTTGGACTCGGCCCAGCCATAGAGGATCTCGGCGGAGCGGTCGCAACGGCCGGCAGAAAACTCGAGGCCGCCATTTCCGAGTAGCCATTCGAGCTGGTCGACAGCCAGGACCAGGGTGGCCACGGCCGGCGTGTTGTACGTCTGGTCGAGCCGGCTGTTCTCCAAAGCGATGCCAAGATCCAAGAACGCGGGCACAAAGCGTGCCGACCCTGGTCCGGTCAGCTGCCCCACCCGGGCGACGGCCGCGGGCGACAGAAGTGCTATCCACAGCCCTCCGTCCGAGGCGAAGCCCTTTTGGGGCGCGAAGTAGTAGACGTCGAACTCCCCGGCGTCAACACGCAGGCCGGCAGCGGCCGACGTGGCGTCGACGGCGACGAGTGCCCCGGGGTCAACCCCCTCCGGCCGACGGATCTCCATCATCACGCCCGTGGAGGTCTCGTTGTGGGTGAGCGCGTAGAAGTCGACGCCGGGCCGCCCGGTGGCCGAGGGGTGGGTACCGGCCGGGCTGGTGACGACATCGGGGTCGTCGAGCCAGGGAGCGGCCTTGGCCGCGGCCGCGAACTTGGAGGAGAACTCGCCAAAGGAAAGATGCTGGCTGCGCCGCTCGACGAGGCAGAAGGTGGCGATGTCCCAAAAGGCCGTCGTACCTCCGTTGCCCAGCACGACCTCGTAGCCGACGGGGAGCCCGAACAGCTCCGTCAGACCGGAGCGCAACCGGCCCACTAGGGATTTGACCGGCTTTTGCCGGTGGCTCGTGCCCAGGGGGCCTTTGGCCGCGAGGCTCAGGGAAGTGATGGCCTCGGCGCGCACCTTCGACGGGCCGCTGCCGAAACGGCCGTCAGCCGGGAGCATGCCAGTGGGGATGACGATGTCGGGAAGTTCAGTCTCGGGCATGCTGCAAGTCTGCCAGGAGCACCAGCGCCTCGCGACGAGTTACCGCCACGGCGCCCGCGCCCGGTGTTCCCGGGGCCATAAGTACTGGAACCAAGCCCGTCACGGTGCGAGCATGTGGGATGTCCCGCGTCCTGGTCACTGAAGAAATCGCCCAACCCGGCCTCGACCTGCTCACCAAGGCCGGCCACGAAGTTGACGTCCGCCTCGGGTTGTCCCCCGCCGCCCTGCTCGGCGTGGTCCCGGGTGCGGCCGCCCTGGTCATCCGGTCCGCCACCAAAGTGACCGAGGAGGTGTTGGCCGCCGGGCGCGACCTGGCCGTCGTGGGCAGGGCCGGTATCGGTTTGGACAATGTCGACGTCCCCGCGGCCACCAGGCGAGGCGTGATCGTGGTAAATGCTCCGCAGTCCAACATCCTCTCGGCGGCCGAGCACACCATCGCCCTCCTCCTGGCCCAGGCCCGCAACGTCCCCCAGGCACACGCGGCGCTGAAAGCCGGCCGGTGGGAGCGTTCCCGCTGGGAAGGCGTCGAGCTCTATGGCAAGACCCTTGGCATTATCGGCCTGGGGCGGGTCGGGACCCTGGTCGCCCAACGGGCGCTCGCCTTCGGCATGCACCTCGTCGCCTACGACCCCTACCTGGCCCATGAACGGGCCCGCCAGATCGGCGTCGAGCTTGTCCCCCTCGAGGACCTGGTACGCCAGTCAGACTTCGTCACCATCCACCTGCCGAAGACCCCCGAGACCATGGGCCTGTTGGGCGACGAGCTTCTGGCCGCGGCCAAGCCCGGCTTGCGCCTGGTCAACACGGCGAGGGGCGGCATCGTCGACGAAGCCGCCCTCGCCCGGGCGATCTCGGACGGCCGGGTGGCGGGCGCCAGCCTCGATGTGTTCGCCGTGGAACCCCCCGGGCCATCACCGTTGTTGCAACTGGACGAAGTGGTGGTGACCCCACACCTGGGGGCCAGCACCCGCGAAGCCCAGGACAAAGCGGGCGTGACCATCGCCGAACAGGTCGTCTTGGCCCTGGCCGGCGACATTGTCCCCTTCGCTGTCAACGTGCCCGCGGCCGAGGCCGACGAGGTCGTGCGGCCCTTCGTGCCCCTGGCCGAGCGGCTCGGGCGCCTCTTCGCGTCGTTGGCCGGCGAACTGCCGGGCGTGCTGGAGATCGAATATGCGGGGCCCATCGCCAGCCATGACACGCGCCTGCTCACCCTGGCCACGCAAAAGGGGCTCTTCTCGGCCGCCAGTGAAGACCCCGTCTCCTATGTGAACGTTGCCCAGCTGGCCACGGAACGCGGCCTGGAAGTGCGAGCCACGACCGCCAGCGCCTCCCACCGGTACGTCAACCTCGTGCTGGTCCGGGGGGGAGAGCGAGCCGTGGGAGGGACCCTGTTCGGCCAGGGCGAGCCGAGGATCGTGCTCCTCGACGAGCACGAGATCGAGCTGCCCTTCGCCCGCTGGCTGCTCGTCGTGCGCAACGACAACCGGGTGGGCATGGTGGCCCTGGTGACGTCCGCCCTGGCCAGCGCCGGCATCAACATTAACGACCTCCACCTGGGCCGCTCCGCAGACAGGCACACGGCGATAATGGCCATCTCGCTGGAAGAACCGGTGCCCGAGGCGGTGATAAAACAGCTACGTGCCGCGCCGGGGATCCTCGACGTGATGCCTCTCTCGGGGCTCTGAGCTCGTGACGCCGCTCGTACCGGTCGAGCTTCGTTGCGCCCACAAGCACAACCCGCTGGGCGTGGAGCCCGACCGGGCCCGGTTCAGCTGGCGCCACGTGGGCGACGGCTACAGCGCGCCCGACGGCCGCGGGCGATGGCAGACGGCCTACCAGGTCAGAGTCGGGCTGGCCGAAGATGACCCCGGGCCTGGCGCGGTGTCCTGGGACAGCGGGCGCGTCGCGGGGGAGGGCTCAACCGACATTCCCTACGGTGGGGCACCCCTGGCGCCGGCTCGGACGTACCAGTGGAAAGCGAGGGTCTGGGACGAGATGGGTGAGCAGGGCCCATGGAGCGCGGGCGCCAGCTTCGAGACGGGGCTGGGCCCCGTTACAGGGTGGAGCGCCTCGTGGATCGGGCTCGGCTCAGGCCACGTCCCGACCGGCCCGCCGAGTGCTGAGGGGCCCGTGGACGCCGTGGGCAATGCCATGAAGCCGGCTCCCTATCTGCGGCGGGCCTTCCGGCTGGACGACGAAATCCGCTCGGCGCGTCTTTATGCTACGGCGCTCGGCATCTACCAGCTCTCGGTCAACGGCCGCCAGGTAAGCGACGGGGCCCTGGCGCCGGGGTGGACCGACTACGCCCGGCGGCTCCTCTACCAGACATACGACGTGACCGAACTGCTCCTAAACGGTGACAACGTGCTCGGGGCAATAGTCGCCGACGGTTGGGCCTGCGGGTTCTACGGCTTTGACGCCAAACGGGCCGGTTCCCATTACGCCCGTGACCCGCAGCTCCTGGCACAGCTGGTCATCACTTTGGCGGACGGTAGCGAGCAGAAGATCGTCACCGACGACCGGTGGAAGAGCTCCACAGGCGCCATCGTCCACGCCGACCTGCTGATGGGCGAGCGCAGGAACGGGCTGCGGGAGCCCAAGGGCTGGGACCGGCCCGGTTACGATGCCGGCTCGTGGGCGACGGTTTCTTGTCGTCGCCGTGGCGATGTGCCCCTCGTGGCTGACCCGGGGCCGCCCGTCCTGGTAACGGAAGAGGTGCAGGCCAAGAGCGTCCGAGCCGCTCCGGGCGGCGAGCTGATCGTGGATTTCGGCCAGAACTTAGCCGGCTGGGCCCGTCTGAAAGTCGACGAGCCGGCAGGCACTTGTATCCGCGTCCGTCATGGCGAGACGCTGTGCCCGGACGGCAGTCTCTACGTTCACAACCTACGTACGGCACGCCAAACAGACATGTACACGACGTCCGGTGGGAACGAGGTGCTAGAGCCTCGCTTCACCTTCCACGGTTTCCGCTATGCCGAGATCTCCGGTCTGTCCCACGACCTGAGCCCGGTCGACGCCACCGCCTGCGTTGTGCATTCGGACACGCCCCGCACCGGGTTCTTCGAATGTTCGTCGGCAGAAGTCAACCAGCTGTACGCCAACATCGACTGGGGCCAGCGAGGCAACTTCATCAGCATCCCGACCGACTGCCCGCAGCGCGACGAGCGGCTCGGGTGGCTAGGCGACGCTCAGATCTTCGCCCGGACGGCGGCGTACAACCGCGACGTCGCCTCGTTCTTCTCGAAGTGGCTCGACGACGTTTCCGACGCGCAGTTGCCATCGGGCGCCTTCACGGACTTCGCTCCCCGGCTCAACCTCGACCGGGTGGCGGCGCCGGCGTGGGGCGACGCGGGCATTATCGTGCCATGGACCGTCTACAAGATGTACGGCGACACCGGCGTGCTGGAGCGGAACTTCCGGTCGATGGCCGCCTGGATGGACTTCCTGGCAACGAGCAACCCGGGCGGGCTGAGGACGCAACAGCTCGGCGACAACTTCGGCGATTGGCTGGCCCCGAAAGGTGACTTCACCCCACGCGAGCTTCTGGCCACCGCCTACTGGGCCTACGACGCCACCCTTATGGCGGAAGTCTGTCGGGCGATGGGCCGGTCAGAGCAGGCTGCTGGGTACCAGCGGCTGGCCGGCGACGTCCGAGAGGCCTTCGTGAAGGCCTATGTCGACCGATCTGGCCGGGTAGAGAGCGGGACCCAGACGTCCTACGTGCTCGCTCTGTACATGGACCTCGTCCCGCAGCACCTCCGGGCCATGGCCGCGGCACACTTGGTCGAGGCGATCGCCCGGGAGGGTTGGCACCTGTCCACGGGGTTCGCCGGCGTCGGGTACCTCTTGCCGGTGCTCAGCGCGAACGGGTACTCGGAGGTCGCTTACCGGCTCCTCGAGCAGCGGACCTTCCCATCTTGGCAGTACACGGTGGACCGAGGCGCGACAACGATCTGGGAGCGATGGGACGGCTGGACCGACGAGAAGGGGTTCCAGTCGCCGCTCATGAACTCGTTCAATCACTACTCTCTCGGTTCGGTGGGGGAATGGTTGTACCGCTTCGTTCTCGGCATCGAGCTCGCACCGGGCGCGGCGGGCTTTGACCGGGTAGAGATCCGGCCGCACCCAGGCGGGTCTTTGACCTACGCCCGGGGTTCGTTCCGCTCGGTGCGCGGAGAGATCTCGACGGCCTGGGCACGCGATGGACGCCGGTTCACGCTGAAAGTTGGCGTACCCCTCAACGTCCGGGCCCGTGTCCGGGTACCGTCCGCCCGGCCCGAAGAGGTCGTGGGCGCCGGCGGGACCGGGCCGGCGTCTATCGCTGACTACCCAGGCGCCATAGGGCAAAGGGAGGCCGTGTTCGAGGTGGGGCCCGGTACCTATTCGTTCTTCGGTCCACCGCCGGCCGCTCCTAAGGACCGACTTGACAAGCCGATATGACAGACGTAACGCCCAAGTTGTGAGCCCGCGCACTTACGCGACGAGGTGCTCCGCTGCCAATGTCTAGGACATGGTCACCGACAACAGCATTGTCAACAACAGGGGCGCCGGGGGGATCCGTCTTAGCCATTTGAGCAAGTCCTATGGCAAGGTCCACGCCGTACGTTCGATCGACATAGCCATAGATGCCGGCCAGACCGTAGCGCTGCTCGGGCCGAACGGTGCCGGGAAGACCACGACGATCGACATGGTGCTCGGGCTTACCTGGCCCGATGCCGGCAGTGTCTCGCTGTTCGGCATGTCGCCTGCGGTCGCGGTCAGGACCGGCGTCGTCGGTGGAATGCTCCAGACGGGTTCACTGATCCAGAACTTGAGCGTGCGCGAGCTCGTCACCATGGTGGCCTCTCTCTATCCCCGTCCGCTCGACGTGGAGGACGTCCTCAGGCTGACGGGTACGGCCGAGCTCGCCGATCGCCAGACGACGAAGCTGTCCGGCGGCCAGGCTCAGCGCGTCCGTTTTGCCATGGCTCTCGTCGCCGGTTCAGACCTCCTGGTGCTGGACGAGCCGACCGCCGCCCTCGACGTCGAGAGCCGGCGAGAGTTCTGGAACGCCATGCGCGCCGTCGTCGCCAAAGGAAAGACGGTGATCTTCGCCACCCACTACCTGGAGGAAGCGGACGCTTACGCGGACCGGATCATCCTCATGGCCCGGGGGCGGGTCGTCGCCGATGGCCCGGCCACTGAGATCAAGGCGCGAGCGGGCAGCAAGACTATACGGGCCACGCTTCCCGGCGCAGACCTCGCCGCTCTATCGGCGCTGCCTGGCGTGACCAACGCCGATACCCGGGGCGAGGCGGTCGTACTTTCATGCCGCGATTCTGACGCCGCCCTCCGGGAAATGCTCTGCCTGTTCCCCGCCGCCCGTGACATCGAGGTGCGCGGTGCCGGCCTCGAAGACGCGTTCTTGGAACTGACCGCCGACGAAGATGACGAGAAAGTAGAGGTGGACCGATGAAGCACCCGACCTACCTGCGCTACGAAGTGCTCCGCACGTTCCGCAACCGGCGGTTCCTGATCTTTTCGCTCGGCTTCCCACTGCTCTTGTTCCTGATCATCGGGGGGACCAACAGGAATGCCCATCTCGATGGCATCTCCTTCCCCCTTTACTACATGACGGGCATGGCGGCCTGGGGCACGATGACCGCGGTGATCTCGAGCGGGGCCCGCATCGCCGCCGAGCGCCAGATCGGATGGGCCCGCCAGTTGCGCATCACTCCCCTGGCCACCAGCGCCTACTTCCGGGCGAAGGTGCTCTGCGGGTACTTGATGGCGCTGCTCAGCCTGGTGGTGCTGTATGCCGCCGGGACGTCCCTCGGGGTGCGGTTGTCCGCCGGCCAATGGCTGACCATGACGGCCCTGGTCCTGGTCGGGCTGGTCCCGTTCGCCGTGTTCGGCATCCTGCTCGGCCATCTGCTGACACCCGACTCCATGGGCCCGGCCATGGGCGGTGCCACCACCCTGTTCGCCCTGCTCGGCGGGGCCTGGGGCCCACTGGCGACAAGCGGCGTGTTCCTGACGTTGGTGAAGTGCCTCCCGTCGTACTGGCTCGTCCAGGCGGGGAAGTCCGCTCTCGGCTCCGGGGGTTGGCCGCCGGTCGAGGCATGGGCCGTCATCGCCGTCTGGACGCTGGGCCTGGCCCAGTTGGCGGTACGGGCCTACCAGCGTGACACGGCGCGCGTCTGAGCCGCCGGGCCCGGGTGCGGTCGCTCCCCGTACGATCGAGCCCGGTACGTTTGGGACAGTGGGCATTGGCACGCAGCCGGTTGACCCGGCAGGGAACGCGTGGGTAGCGAACCAGCGCAAATGGGCACGCGGCTGGCGCCGGACCGTTTTCCCGGGGATCTTCCTCGTGTACCTCCTGCAAGTCGTCGGGGCCACGGCGGACGACTCCAGAGGCGCAGCCGCCGTCGCCGGTTACGCCATCGTCCTCGCCTTCTGCGCGTGCTACCTCTTCGTGCTGCCCGCGAGCTGGCAGGGTAACCCCCGCCGCTTCTGGGCCCTCTACGCCGCCCTGGTGGCGTTGTGGCTCGCCGAGCTGCCTTTCGCTCATGCCGACGCCTTCGTGATGTGCGTGTTCATTGTCGTCGTGACCGTCGCACGTCTCGGAGGCCGTTCCACTCCGATCGTTGTCGCCATGACGCTGATGGCGCTGCTCGTCCCCGTCGCCGTCCCTTCGTGGCACGACAGCCTCAAGACGGCGGTGAACAACGGCACTGTCATCACGATCCCGACGATCGCTCTGGCCATGTTCGGGTTCTCCGAGATGATGCGCGGCAACCGTGCCCTGGCCGAGGCCCGGTCTGAGCTGGCGCGCCTGGCGGCCGAGAACGAGCGTTCTCGTATCGCTCGCGACCTGCACGACCTTCTGGGCCACTCGCTCACGACGATCACGGTGAAGGCCGGTCTGGCCCGGCGTATCGGTGCCACCGACCCCGCTCGCGCCCTGGTCGAGATGGGCGAGGTCGAAGCCCTGGCGCGGAGCGCTCTGGCCGACGTCCGGTCGGCGGTGGCGAACTACCGGGAGGTCACCCTCGCCGGGGAACTGGCGACGGGAAAGGAACTTCTCCGGGCCGCCGGGGTGGCGGCCGACCTCCCCAGCGCGGTCGATATTGTCGATGCCCGCCATCAGGAGCTCTTCGGTTGGGTGCTCCGCGAAGGGCTGACCAACATCGTCCGCCACGCTCATGCGAGCACCTGCGCCGTCCTGCTTTCGACCTCATCGGTCGAGATCATCGACGACGGCGTCGGAGGGGCGCCCCTGGCCGGCAATGGCCTGGCCGGCCTGCGCCAACGGGTCACCGCCGCCGGGGGCAGGGTCGAAGCCGGCCCCCGTGACCCTAACGGGTGGCGGCTGCGGGTCTCGCTCGGCACCGAAGCCGGGGTACGGGCGTGATACGCCTGCTCCTGGCCGACGACCAGGAGCTTGTCCGCACCGCGCTGGCGGCGCTGCTCACCCTTGAGGAGGACTTCGAGGTGGTCGCCACCGTCGGCCGGGGCGACGAGGTGGTCGCCGCGGCCAAGGCCCATCGTCCCGACGTCGCCTTGCTCGACATCCAGATGCCGGGAATCGACGGTCTGGCGGCCGCCGCAGTTCTCTCCCAGGAGCTGCCCGCGTGCCGGTCGCTCATCCTCACCACCTTCGGGCGGCCCGGTTACCTGCGCCGGGCCATGGAATCGGGAGCGTACGGGTTCGTGGTCAAGGATGCCCCGGCCGAACAGCTCTCCGATGCCATCCGCCGGGTCGCGGCCGGAGAGCGCGTCGTTGACCCGTCACTGGCGGCGGACACGCTCGCTCACGGCGCCTCCCCGCTCACGCCCCGGGAACGTGACGTGCTGGTGGCGGCGCGCCTCGGCGCCGCCGTCTCCGAGATCGCCGAAAAGCTTTTCCTGTCCGAGGGAACGGTCCGCAACTACCTCTCCGCCGCCATGGCCAAGACCGGCGGCCGCAACCGAGCGGAGGCCGTGCGGGCCGCCGACGAACGCGGGTGGCTGTGAAGTTGGACGAGGGACTGGCGTACGCAGACGTTTTCGCCCTGCGGCGTGATCGCGTCCTCGCCCAGGCCCTGACCGGGGGGCTGCTCGACCTACGGCCCGGCTTGGAAGAGCGACCTGGTACTGGGCGGCCGTCCCGGCTCGGAGGCGCTCTTGTTAGCGGTTTGCCGAGCGGTCGAGCAACCGGCTCGACCGGCCTGGCGCCCGCCCTCTCGCGGCTAGCCGGCCGCCCGGCCTAACGGCCGCCCCCCTTTAGCTTGTCCAGGCGGGCCACGTCTTCCGGCGTCAATTCGAAGCCGAGCTCGAAGTTCTCCTGGATCCGTTCACGCCGGGAGGACTTCGGGATCACGACGAAACCGTGCTCCAGGTGCCATCGCAGCACGATCTGGGCCGGGGTCTTACCGTAAGCGCGAGCCAGTTCCCCGAGCAACGGGTGGCCCAGGTTGCTGCGCCTGAGCGGGCTGTAACCTTCGAGGACGACGCTCCGCTCGCTCAGGGCCGCCGCGATCGCCGCGTCGTAGAGGAACGGGCTCCAGGGGATCTGGTTTACCGACGGGCACTGCCCGGTGGCTTCGACGAGCTCGTTGATCTGGGCGATGCTGTAGTTGCTCACGCCGATGGACCGGACTTTGCCGGCGTCGCGGGCCGATATGAACTGCCTCCAGGTGGCGGGGCGGGCTTGGCCGTTCGGCGGCCAGTGGACAAGCCAGAGGTCGACGAAGTCGACGCCCAGGGCGGCCAGGCTCTCGTCCAAGGTCTTCAGCTCGTACCCGGCCCGCTCGGGGGGGCACTTGGTCGTGACGAAGACTTGGCTCCGCTCGACGCCACTGTCAGCGAGCGCGCCGCCGACGCGGTCCTCATTGGAGTAGCCCGTCGCCGTGTCGATGTGCCGGTACCCGATCTCCAGGGCCGCCCGCGTACCTTCGTATGCCTCCGTCCCCTCCAGCTGCCAGGTCCCAAAGCCCAGCAGGGGGATGTGGCCCCCGCCTGGGAGCGGTGCCGTCAGTGCGTGTGCGTCCTTCGTCATGTGACCTTCCTTCAGTCCCGGGGGCCGTGTCCCGGACAGGTTACGTCGAAAGCGGGATTGGCGAGGCGGTACCGGGGCCCAAGATCCCGAGCACAAACGCCACCACTACGGGCCGCAGGCGCTAGCCTCGGCCGCGTGCCGGGGTCAGGGCGAGTCGACAAGGCCGAGCTAGCCCGACGGGTGCACACGGCGTGCTATTTGCGCGGCCACTTCGTACTGCGCTCGGGCCAGGTGACGGACTTCTACTTCGACAAGTACCAGTTCGAGGCCGACCCGCTCCTGTTGCGCGCCGTGGCTGAGCTGGCCGCCCCCCTGGTCCCCCCCGAGACCGAGGTCCTGGCCGGCCTGGAGCTGGGAGGCGTACCTATCTCTACGGCACTTTCCCTGCTCACAGGCCTTCCCCAGGTGCTCGTCCGCAAGCAGGCCAAGACCTACGGGACGGCCAAGCTGTCAGAAGGGCCGGACGTGGCCGGCCGCCGCCTCCTCGTCGTAGAGGACGTCATCACGACAGGCGGCCAAGTGGTCTCCTCGACCGAAGAGCTCCGTGCCCGGGGCGCGCTGGTGGGCGCGGTCCTGTGCGTCATAGACCGTAGGGCCCCGTCGACCGCGGGACGAGGCAAACTCGAGGAGGCCGGGCTTTCCGTCCGTCCTGTCTTCGCTCTGGACGACCTCCTGGGCGCCGGCGAGGCGGGCGGCGGCACCGGGGCTGAGCGCAATCCATGACAGAATGTGATAGATACTGGTAACCGTGCGTTAGGGTTGCCTCAAGGGGACCTCCGTCGGAAGCCAGCTGAAGTGAGGAAGACGAGCCAACGACTCGCGGATGACCGCGAGATCATCTATTACGACGCTGCCGCGGTCTCTCCACGACAGGCTAAGGATCTTCGCGACATCAGCCCGGTAGCGGTTTCGTCGGAGCTCCGTCGTGACCCGTTGCTCGGCATGTGGGTCATGTACGCCTCGCACCGCCAGGACAGGACGTACCTACCCGCCGCCCAGGACTGCCCGCTGTGCCCCTCCACCGACGACCACCTGACCGAGGTGCCGGAACATGACTACGAGGTGGTCGTGTTCGAGAACCGGTTCCCGGCGCTGGCGGCCCCGCCCCACGAAGCACTCGGGGAGGTGCCTCCCCCCTGGGCATTGGGGGACGGCACCGGGGCCGCCCTGTTTGCCGACAGCCCCGGCGCCGGACGCTGCGAGGTGGTCTGTTACACGTCCGATCACGATGCGGCGTTCCACGAGCTGGAACCGGAACGTATCGACCTGGTGCTGGACGCCCTCATCGACCGGACTTTGGAACTGGGCGCTCGCGCCGACGTGGAGCAGGTGTTCTGTTTTGAGAACCGGGGCCAGGAGATAGGGGTCACCCAGCCGCACCCCCATGGGCAGATCTACGCCTATCCCTTCGTCACACCCACCACGGAACGGGCCCTCGGCGCGGTGGAGGCGTACCGGCGGCATTGCGGGCGCAACCTTTTCGACGACGTGCTCGCCGCCGAGCGCGCCGACGGCTCACGCGTCGTGCTGGCCACGGAGCATTGGACGGCGTTCGTACCGCACGCCGCCCGCTGGCCTTACGAGCTCCACTGCTACCCCAACCGCCGCGTCGCCGACCTGCCCGCCCTGGCCGGCCCCGCTCGCACCGAGCTCCCCGAGGTCCTCCATGACCTCTTCGGCCGCTTTGCCCAACTGTTTGACAAGCCGGCGCCCTACATCTCGGGGTGGCACCAGGCCCCGGCCCGGACCGGGCGAGAGGATTTCGCCCTTCATCTCGAGCTGTTCACCCTGCGGCGCGCCAATGACAAGCTGAAGTTCCTGGCCGGGTCGGAGTCAGCCATGGGAGCGTTCGCCAACGACATCGTCCCGGAGGCGGCGGCGGCCCGTCTGCGGGAAATGGCCGGCTGAGCCGCTGATGGGCAGGACTGTTGCCGCCGGGGCCAGCCCACCCCCCCGTCACCTCCCCTACCCGCCGGGCCCGGCCGGAGCTCCGGAGGGAGGCCGACGGTGGTGCTAGCCCGCATGAGGCGTAAACAGATCCTGGAGGAGCTCCAGCTCAAGGGGGGCGTCCGCTTGACCGAGCTGAGCGAGACCTTCCTGGTGTCGGAGATGACGGTACGCCGAGATCTCGACGCCCTGGAACGCGATGGGCTCATCGAGAGAGTGCACGGCGGCGCCGTGCTCGCTCAGCGAGGGACCGAGGAACCGGGTTTCGAGAAGAAGGCGCTCAGGGAACAGCCCGAGAAGTCGGCCATTGCCGAGCACGCCGCCCGGCTAGTGAAGCCTGGCTCGGCCATCGCGCTGTCGGCCGGCACGACGACGTGGGCCCTGGCGCGCCAGCTGTCCCGCGTCGACCAGATCACCGTGGTGACCAACTCCATGAACGTCTGGCACGAGCTCCAGCAAGGCGGCCGGGTGGGGACAACGGTGATACTCACCGGTGGCGAGTTCCGGACCCCGTCCGACGCCCTCGTAGGCCCCACGGCGGATGCCGCCATTCGCTCGCTCTATTTCGACTTGCTGTTCCTGGGCGTGCACGGCATGGACCCCGTCGCCGGGCTCACAACACCGAACATCTCGGAAGCCGAGACAAACCGAGCGTTCATCTCCCGGTGCCGGAAACTGGTGGTGGTGGCCGATCACACCAAGTGGCGCACGACGGCCCTTTGCACCATGGCCGAACTGTCCGAGGTCGACGTGCTGGTGACCGACGACGCCTTGCCGGCGGAGGGTGACGCCTAGCCCCGCCTGCGGCCCGGGCCGGGCACGGCGAAGACCTCAGGCGGACGGGGAGCGACGGCACCGACCGGGTGGCGAGCCAGAATGGGGGATATTGGTCGGGTTTGTACGGATCCCGGGGGCTGCTTGCGGCGGCCGGGTGTGAGCGCTAACCTTCCGGCGACACATCCGGGCAGCTCCGACCGCCCCCGCTGTCCACCAGCCGGGGCGAGGACGCCGGGCAAACAGCGGCGCTGCCACCCAAAGTGGCGGCTAGGGGAAAGGTTAGGGAGTATGGCCACAGAACCCTTTGAAGTGGATCCGAAGAAATATGACGCGTCCAGGAGAAGGTTCCTGCGCAATG
>JBEKNX010000040.1:0-24161 GCA_049522375.1 Acidimicrobiales bacterium
GAACTCGGCCTTGGCCGCCGCGCAGCTGGTCGACGAGCTGTGCTTGACGCTCTCGCCGAAGCTGACGGGTTGCGTCGGGGGCGGGCTTACGGGCGGCTGGCTGGGCAGCAGCAGCGTCTGGTCCACCCTCACCGAGCCCTCCGTAGGAAGACCTTTCGAGGTAGGAAGACCTTTCGAGGGCCCACCCCTGGCTCGGTTGCTCGACCTGGACCTGGCCCACGTGGTCGAGGAGGACAGCTTCCTGTTCCTACGGCTGCGAGCCCACTACAACGGAGGCCCGCCAGTTGCCTGACCGCCGGCTCGCGCCGCCGCCGGGCCCCCGGGCACGTCCGCGTCCTGGGGAGGCGGGGGCATCAAACGGAACGAGGCACGGTCCATTTCCCGGCCGTCGACGCGCACGCTGAAGTAGTACGTGCCCAGGTCAGGCAAGCCCAGGCCGAACATGGGGATCGCCATGGGCATGCTCCATTCGTCGCCCGGCAGCATCTGGGGCGAACGGGGGGCGACAAAGTAGGCGATGAACATGCCGCGGTCGGCGGGGTCGTTACCCTCGGGCAGCTCGTCGGCCAGCGGGACTCGCGTCTCGTTGCGGCCGGCCACGTGCACAAGCTCGATGGTCATCTTGTGCTGGGCATCGGTGTCACCGAGGTTGATCAGGCCCAAGATGGCGAGGCTGACATTGACCCGGTAAGGCTGGGCGGGCGTTGCGCTGGCGAGGAGGGCCAAACCGGCGCCGGACACGAAAAGCTTCCCCCCGCTTACCTCCGCGAAGTCGCACAACAAGAGCTTGGCATCCATGATGAAGAAGGTAGGTGGGAACCGGCCCGTCCGCCAACCGGACCGTCCTCATCCGTCCGCCAACCGGCCCCAACCGGTACGGTGGTCACAGCTCCAACAGGCCAATTGAGTTGCAACGACCCAACGAGCCCGGCTGGGGCCCGGAGCGGCCCGCCCGCTAGCCTGGGCCGCAGCGGTAGCCGGCTCCTTGGCTCGGCCGTTGCGTTGGGTAGGGACGCTGAATGGAAGATCTGCTAACCAGGCCAGCCCCAGCCCCAAGTGGTACTTCCTCGCCTGCGGTCCGTGAGTTCCGCACTACAGGCACGGGCCGGGCCGCCGCTCTCACCGACGCGTCGCCCGCCCCCGGCCTGGCCCGGCCTGAGGGACGGCGGCGGCTCGAACGCCTCGTCGCCTGGCGCCATTTTGACGCCTTCCTGCTCCTGACGCTCACGGCACTGGCACTGGTCCTGCACGGCCGGACGTTGTGGACGAGCTACTGGGGCGACGAAGCCATCGCCGTCGGGATCGCCTCTCATCCTCTGAGCTCCCTGCCCCATTACCTTGTCGACGACGGCTCCCCGCCCCTCTACTACGTGATGCTCCACTACTGGATGAGGATGTTCGGGCCCTCCGAAGTAGCCACCCACGTCCTTTCGCTGGTACCGGGCCTGCTCGCCATACCGGCCGCCTGGTGGTCGGCAGACAGGCTTTTCGGTCGCTGGGCGGCCCGGGCGGCCGCCGCGCTGGTAGCCACCTGCGCCTACCTGGCGTACTACGGCACAGAGACCCGGATGTACTCGTGGCTGGTGCTGGTATCCCTCCTGGCCGTGACCTGCTTCGTCCTGGCCTACCGGGGCGCCGGCCGGCGCTACTGGACGGCGACCACGCTGCTCATGGCGGCGGTGCTTTATCTCCAGTACTACGGCCTGTACCTGGCGGCCGCCACCGTCATCGTCGGCTCGGCCGTGGCGGCGCGTCGGCGGGCCTGGTCGCAGTTGCGGGCGACGGGCCTTTACGGTGCCGCCTGCGCGGCCCTGTTCGCCCCCTGGGCGCCTCAGTTCCTCTACCAGCTCACTAATACCGGCGCGCCGTGGGCGCCGCACCCGTCGGTGCTCGATTTCTTCGGGGACTCGTTCAATGCCCTGGCCTCGGCGGCCTGGGCCGCCGTTGTTGTCGCCCTGGTCATAGCCGTCCTGTCCTGCCGGTGGCCGCAACCGGCGGGCACCCTGGAAGGACCGACGCCCCACGTTCCCGCCCTCGGCCCGGGAGTCTCCGCGTTGGCGTTGTTCACCGCTATACCGTTGGTCACCCTGCTGCTCGCCTGGCTGGCAGGACAGGTCGTCAACTCCTGGGACCCCCGCTACCTCGGTATCGCCGTGGTCCCGGCGCTGGTCCCCCTGGCCGGAGGCCTGGCGCGCGCCCGGGGACGCTCATGGGTCGCCGGGCTGACGGTGCTGGCCCTGGCCGCGACGAGCATCCCGGTGCTGGTGGACAGGACGGTGACCGTGGGTACCTCGAAGAGCGACGTGGCCTACCTGGCGTCCGAGCTCGCCCCCCTCCTCCAACCCGGGGCCCTCGTGATATCGCCCGAAGTGACGGACACACCGGTTATCGCCGCTGACCTGGGGGACAAGTACCACTACGCCACCCCGTTCGGTCTGGTGACAGACCCCATGGTCGTCAACTGGTCCGACCTGGCCGCCCGCCTGCAGCACACCAATGCTGCCTCTAACCTGGGCCTCCTGCTCGGTGCCCTGCCCGTGGGAGCTCAGGTGCTCGTGGTGAACCCGACGAGTTGGGGGGGCGGCGAAACGCCCAGGACCTACGCCGGGCCGGTAGAAGAAGAGGCCATCGCTGCCACCAACGCCGTGCTGGACGACCCACAGCTGCAGTCGGAGAAGACGCTGGGAGTACCCCGGTACTCCAATTCGCTCTACCCCATGAACGCCACGCTGTTCATCAAGATCCTGCCGTCGCATGGCAGTTCTCCGAGCGGAGAGGGAGGGATTTGAACCCTCGGACGAGTTTTAGCTCGTCAACTCATTAGCAGTGAGCCCGATTCGGCCGCTCTCGCACCTCTCCAAGTACCCTGACCTGCTATTTCGTACTTCCCTTCCTGGGTGTAACCTGTGCTTGGGTAACTTTTGGGTAACTTCCCATCCACCGACAAGGGAGGGCAGCCGATGCGTGGGGTTGTGGAACCGCGTGGCGACAACAAGTGGCGTGTCCGGGTTTACGCCGGCCGCGAAAGCGGCAAGGTCCGCTGGGTATCGCGGACGATCGACGGCACCAAGCGCCAGGCGCAGGTCGCGCTGGCCAAGCTGCTTACCGAGGTTGAGACCGGTCAGGCCACCAAGAACCACCCGACCAGCGTAGCCGAGCAGCTAGACCGGTGGTTGGCCGACATCGAGCCGACCCGCTCGGCCTACACCGTGAAGGAACACCGGCGCTGCATCGAACACGACGTCAGGCCGGCGCTCGGGGCAGTCCGCCTGGACAAGCTAACGGCCCGACAGCTCGACGGGTTTTACCACGACCTGTTGGCCCGGGGCCTGTCGCCGTCGTCTGTACGCCGGTTCCACTCGGTGCTCCACGCCGCCCTCGGCCGAGCCGTCAAGTGGGGCATGATCCCCGTCAACCCAGCCGACCGGGCCACGCCCCCGGGGTTGACCCGCACCACGGTCTCCGCTCCCGACGTCACCGATGTCCAGAGGCTCATTGCCGCAGCCGAGGAGTCGTCGCCAGTCCTGGCGCTGGCCATCATCTTGGGGGCGGTGACGGGCGCCCGTCGAGGAGAGCTCTGCGCGCTCCGGTGGTCGGACGTCAACTGGCACCGGCGCCTGCTCACCATCGCCCGCAGCCTGACAGAGATCGATGGTGTCGCCAGTGAGGGGCCCACCAAGAGCCACCAGCGCCGAGACGTCGCCCTTGACGACGCGCTGCTGGGCCTCCTGACAAAGCGCCGAGCCGACCAAGAGGCCTACGCCGCAGTGGTCGGAACGACCCTGGTGACTGACCCCTTCATCCTGTCCCCCGTCGCCACCGGCGCACGCCCGTTCGTCCCGGACACGCTCACGGACTGCTACAAGCGCACCGCTAAACAGCTTGGCATCGTGACTCACTTCCACGAGCTGCGCCATTTCGCCGCCACGATGGCGATTGGTGCCGGTACTGACGTGCGGACCGTGGCCGGCCGCCCGGGTCACGCGGACGCCTCGGTCACTTTGCGGGTCTACGCGCACGCACTCGAGGCGCGTGACCGCGACATGGCCCAGGTACTGAGCTCTGCGGTCCTCGGCACCTCTGCTTACAGTGGAGACGAGGGCCACCAACTCACACCGTTATCGGGTCGTCTGACGAGGGTCTTTCTGCTGACGGGCCAGAAGCCCAAGCGCACCTCCCAGCCATAGCAAAGAGGTAATGACGGGGACTAGTAGCGCCGTCACGAACGCGGTCCAAGCCCAACGCCGGGGTCATCAGGATCGTTGGCCGATACCGAGGCGTAGAAGGAGAGGAGGACGACCACCCCGACGGCTACAGCTGTCGGCGCCGGCCAGGACCGACCAGCCGAGGTAGGCCCACAGACGACGGTAACCCAGAGAGGCCCCGAACCCCGCGGTAGCAGTGACAGCCATGGTCCCGAGCACCACGGCGACCGTGACAATCACACGCTCGGAGCCGTGCTCGCTAGTAACGACCTCGACGGAGGGGATCGGGGCCGGCGGTGAACCACTGGGGCACCTGGACCCCTTAACTGCGGAGTCTGCATCCGGCGTTCGCCGGCATCCGTAGACGTTCAAAACGTCCCGTAGTTAATGGGTTCTTCGTTCCTAGGCGTTCGCAGCAGTTCGCCCGTGTTCGGCCTGCGTGGCTCCCCATTTGGCTCCCCAGCACAGCGGGCCACGGCGCGAGAACGATGACGTTGGTGCTTACTCGACGCGGGTGGGGCGGATGGGCGCCCACAGATCGTGGCAGAGCCGTCGCAACGCTTTTCAATGCCGACTGACGTCGAGCTGGCGAGTACCGGGGGCGTCAGGTGCCCATCGGCAGCCTGCCCTCGGGCAGTGTGTCTAAACATTTCTAAGGTGAGGTCACCTAGCTTAGAAAGAGTTACAATCGCCCCGTGCAGGCGGCGCGGCGCAGGTAGGCGACCGGCCCGACTTGGGGGTATATCCGAGCTGCATGGGCGGGCCGCCAACCTGTCCACGCCAGTTGGCCTACGCAGCAGCGCCAGCCCCCTTCCTTCGCCGAAAGGCGCCTCCGGCGTATCGAAAGGGCCCGCCGCCTCCCCGATGGTTGGGAGGAGCCAGGCGAGACATGGCTTGCTCCCCAGCGGGCGCAATGATCGGCCGCTTCCATCTCCCTGGCATTCCCAGGGGACTACGGCCGGACAATCGGCGGGTAGGCCTACCGAGCCACCCGCTCGGTTGTGAAGGGGTTGCTGGCCGGTTGGGACTCGGCGCTGCCGAGGTGGACGGACGCCGTTGAGGCGAGTTGCCCGCCAATATAGATGCTGGTGGCAAAACCCTGCGCGCAGCGGGTCGTGAAGTCGATCCCGTCGACCCACCCGAAGTTGACGAAGCGGAAAAGGATGGTGTGCCTGTCACGGCTGACAACGACGATGTCGTCTTGTCCGCCTTGGGTACGGCGCACGTCGACGAACTGCCCCGCCGTGGTAAGTGCGCCCGAGAAGACATCGCCGCCGTGGGCACCGGCGTGGGTGACACGCAGCGCCCAGGCGCCGTTTGGGTCGTGCCACAAGTAAGCGCCCTCGGCACTGGCTTGGAAGCTACCCGGGCGGCCCTCGATTATGGAGGGCCATTGCCCCTTCACGCAGTTGTCGGGGGGTGCGCGGGCAGGCGCTACCGGCGCTGGCGGGGTGGCTGGGTTGGTCGTTGTCGTGACCGCCCGCGCCGAAGCGGTGCTGGCGGTCGCGCCCGCCCCAGCCACCGCCAGGCAGGCAGTTAAGACCAGTGCGGCGGGCGTAGCGTGACGCCTTGTGTTCCCCGCTTTCCCAGCCTGGGGCGGCCCTTTCACGGCAGTCATGTCACGCCTAACCGACAAGGGTTATCGTTGTCGTCGCGCTCTTCCCCCCGGTCCCGGTGACCGTCGCTGTCAAGTCGATGGCGTGGCCCTTCGCTCCGGCCAGGAGGGTCAGAGCCTGTTGGGAAAGGCACATTTTCACGTAGCCCGTCTGGGCCTGCGCCCAGGTCGTAGTTGCTGCGACCAAGTTCGGTGCTCACGTCAACAACCGCCACCGTCGCCTTGTGAGCACCCTTGCCCGCGGTACCAACAGCCGGCCCGAAATACGCACCCGAGAACGTAAGGGACCGAGTTCTCGTCACTGCCAGTCGCTTCTTCTTCGCCGGGTGGGCGGGCCCGCCCGACGACGACGACAAAGCGGCTCTGTTTGCACTCGGCGAAGCACGGCAAGCTCCTTTTGTCCACCGTTGTCACAAAGGCCCACCGCTATCATGCTCCCTCTCTGTGAGGGCAGACGCGACGCAGACTAAGTGCTCGCTAAGTCCCGAGCCAGGAAAACTCAAGTCGGCTGTTCGACGCACGGGTGGCCACGGCTTGAACCAAAAGAGGCCTTCCCGAGCCTTTATGTAGTAGTTGGCGAAGTCGACGTAGGCGATGGCGAACCCGCTGTAACCGGGGACCGGTGCCGCCACCCGTAAGCAATGGTCGAGCTTTTCGTGGCCGGCGTGACGGCCGAGCATGATGCAGCGCGCTGGGCGCCCGCCTCGCGTCGCCATCTCGGCTACGGCGACGGCGTCATGGTGCCGGTCGAGGCCTTCGACCTTCCAGATGGCCTGCTCCACGCCGTGGTCCTGCAAGTACTCCATGACGCTCAAGGTCTGCCCGGGCCGGAGCTCGCCATCGTAACGGCTCGTGTCCC
This sequence comes from Acidimicrobiales bacterium, assembly GCA_049522375.1. GTDB lineage: Bacteria > Actinomycetota > Acidimicrobiia > Acidimicrobiales > Palsa-688 > Fen-671. Next base: position 6,680 of record JBEKNX010000040.1, read on the forward strand.
CCTCGGTCGCGCCCTTTTCGGCGTCGGTGGGCGGCACCAGCAGTTCGAGGATGAGGGGCGGTCACTTGCCACCGCCCACGGAGTTGCCCGCCGCGCTCGAAGATCGCCAGCCGACGAACTGGCGTGATGCGATGCCAGGGCCGCGACCGGCGGCGTGACCGACCACAAGTAAAACACCAGTAAGAAGTTCGGGTCGGAGACCCTCCGTCGGTGCCCCGAAAGCGCTGTTGACGGGCCCGACGGTTGCTCGGCCGGCAGTTAGCCGGTAGGGCCCGTCGCCAGCTCAACGGTCGCCTTATAGGAGTTACCGTACTGGTCGAGCCAGCTCACGCTTACTTTCTGGCCGGGATGGAACCTGTCCATGACGGCTCGGAGGCTCGACGACGAGGTGACAGCATGACCGCCCACCGACGTGATCGTGTCGCCGGAGGCCAGGCCAGCTTCAGCTGCGGGAGAGCCGGACACTACGCCGACAACGGTGGCGCCCGAAGTTGTGGGCCCGGACGAGAAGTACGCCGAGCTCGACGCCACTTCCACGCCCAGGAAGGCAGAGGCGCCTATATGGACCGACGAGGACGACTTCCCGGACTCGATCTGCTTGGCTATCGAGAGCGCCTCATTCATGGGGATCGCATAGCCGTCGGTGCCCGAGGCGTTTTGGGAGCCGGCGAGTTGGAACTGGAAGGTCGACGACCCCGCGGTGTCGATGCCGACAACCTGGCCGCGCACGTTGACCAGCGGGCCCCCGGAATCACCGGGTTGGATTGCGGCATCGGTCTCAACCAGATTGGCGAGCTGCTCCGCCGAACCGCTCGTCTCGTCAGAGGCAGTGATCGATTGGCCGAGGGCGGTTACCGTCCCCGTAGCCGCTGACGGCGTCCCGCCAACTCCTCCCGCGTTGCCGATCGCGACCACGCTCTCACCGACGGCTACCGTGCTCGCGTTGGCGAGGGACGCCGTCTTCAGCCCGGACGCACCCTGGAGCTTTATGACCGCGATGTCGGCGCTGGCGTCGTAACCGACGACGGCGGCGCGGTATGTCTTGCCGTTGCCTATATCGGTGACCTCGATGCTGGTCGCTCCTTCGACCACGTGGTTATTGGTCAGGACTTCACCTGAGGACGTGAGCACGATGCCGGTGCCGGCGGCCTCGCCCTGTCCATAGTCGAGCGTCGACACCACGTCGACGAGGACGGGGTCAACTTTGGCCTCGACTTGGGCAACGGACAGGGTGACGTCGGCCGTGCTGGCGGTGTTGGCTGCGCTGCCGCCCAGCATGACATGACCCACGCCTATACCCGCCACGGCGGCGGCCAGGGTGACCGCGGCACCGGCCGCCCGGCGGTGCCGGCGGTGCCGGCGAAGCGAGCGCGCCAGGGCGGCTTCGGGACCGGCCGGGGGCGCGAGCCGAGTCCAAGCGGGGCCGGTGGACGTGGTTTCGGTGTTCTCGGTTGAGGCGGGGCTGGTCGGGCGGTCTGCGCTGCCTTCGGGGACAACTACGCTCATTGGGTGCTCCTTTCGCTTCTGACAGAGCCCATGGTCCCCGCGAACGCTGAGAGCCGGCTGTGACTTGCCCTATAGGCCTTCTATAAATGGCTGATGGAATGCTGAGCACTGGACGATGACCAGTCCAGACGGCGTTGACACAGACGAGGCGGGTCAACCAATTGGGTGCCAGTATTTCTTCGGGGGTGGGTACACATATCTTGCGATCGTCGCCGACGTCCAACCGATGGCCCACCCACCGATCACGTAAAGAACCTTGTGCTGCGCGTTGGTCTTGCCCGTTGCCGCGCCGACGACGACCAGCACGACCCAGACGGTCGCGCAGCCGATACTGTAAGTCGTCTAGGTCCGTAGTCGATCTTTCATGCCCTGATCATCTCACGGCGTCTCGCGGGGAGGCCGCGATTTGCGCTCCCGACGTCCTGGGCTTCCAGGTACCGCTTAGTAAATAGGACCTCAAGCCTGACGCGACGTTCCCTGAGAAAAGCCGTCTCTTCATGTCCCCGCAAGGCTGGGCGGCGACTCTGTTGGGAGAACCGTGGACCGGCTCGAAAGGCCCGGTCGCACCCCTCAGGAGGAGAAGGCATGCCTGCTTACCGTTCACCATATGAGGTCGGACCAGCTCTCAAAGAGGAGTGCGGCGAGCCTGCGCCGAGGACCGCTGCCCTTGGGCTCCCCACTGCGCAAGGTCGTCGGACGTTGGTCCACGCCAGGCTTCGCGCCCCGCGCCTTGAACTGGCCGACGTGACGGGGGCCCTGTCATGAACGGCACGTCCCGCAGCCAAAAAGGTCGCCTCGACATGGCCACTTGCCACCTCGTCAAGGATGTCCTCGACGAGCACTGGTCCCTTGAGACCTCGACATTGCGCCTGCGCGTCCTGGTGGGCGACGACGTTAGCGTGCTGCGCCGCCTGCGCGCCCGCCTACGGCGGGCGGCCGCTCGACGTCAGACCGAACTGACAAGGCGCGCCCTGGCCACGCTCGACGCTGTGCTCGTCGGGTACACAACAGCGGGCCCCTTGGCCCTGGTCCCTCACCCGATCGGCCAACAACACGATCGCCCACTCCCCGGGCTACTCGGGGCTGCCTTCGCCCCCACCCGGGGCGGCGCGCTGCAACCGCCACGCTCGATGACCGCCAAGAAGGGAGCGGCATGATCCAGGCCCGGCAATTGACCAAGCGTTACGGCGAGGCTCTCGCCGTTGACCACTTGTCCTTCGAGGTAGGACCGGGCCGGGTGACCGGCTTCCTCGGGCCCAACGGGGCCGGCAAGTCGACAACTCTCCGTCTCATAGTGGGCCTCGACGCCCCCAGCGAGGGGACCGTCACGGTGGACGGCGTCGCCTACGGCAATCGACGGCGGCCGCTGTTCGAAGTGGGCGCCATGCTCGAAGCTCGTTCGGTCCACCCCGGGCGCAACGCCTATAACCACCTGCTGGCGCTGGCCCAGTCCAACGGCATCGCCCGCCGACGGGTCGACGAGGTCCTCGACGCGGTCGGCCTGAGCGCTGTGGCCGGACAGCGGGTCGGGTCGTTTTCTCTCGGCATGGGACAGCGCCTCGGCGTGGGCGCTGCGCTCCTCGGTGACCCGGGGGTACTGCTCCTCGACGAACCGGTCAACGGGCTCGACCCCGAGGGGATCATCTGGATCCGCAACTTGCTCAAGTCGCTGGCGGCCGAGGGCCGCACCATCTTCGTCTCCAGCCACCTCATGAGCGAGATGGCGCTCACCGCCGACCACCTGGTCGTGATCGGCCGGGGCCGGCTCATCGCCGAGTCGAGCATGCAGGACTTCGTCCGGCGCGCGTCGGGTAACTACCTGCGGGTCCGTTCCGCCGCGCAGGAGCGCCTCGGCGCCCTCCTGCGTGCCGAAGGAGCGCTCACCCGCCTCGAAGATGACGGGGCGCTGGCCATAACCGGCGCCGGCGCCGAGGACGTCGGTGAGCTCGCCCTTGGCGCCAGGATCGCCATCTATGAGCTCTCGGCCCAGCAGGCCTCTCTCGAGGCCGCCTTCATGGAAATGACGACCGACAGCGTGGACTACAGAGGCAGCGCTGCCCCCGCCGGTATGAAACCAGCCGCCATGGAGCTTACCGAGATGGAAAAGGTTGCCTGATCATGACGGCCATTACCACTAGCAATTCGCCCCGGCTCGTTCGCCCCCCCACGGCGCGGCCGCTCGCCCCTGACCTTCTACGCTCGGAATGGACCAAGCTGCGCAGCGTCCGCTCCACGTACTGGGCCCTGCTGGCCGCCGCTGCGGCCATGGTCGGCCTGGCTGCCCTCTTATGCGCCGTGTACGTAAACCGCTACGGTCATCTGAGCGCGGCCCAGAAGGCTGGCTTCCACCCCGTTACGTTCAGCCTGAACGGGATCTTCCTGGCCCAACTGGCCATCGCCGTGCTCGGCGTGCTCGTGGTAACGGCCGAGTACAGCACGGGCTCGGTCCACTCCACCTTCGTCGCCGTGCCCCAACGAAAGGCCGTTCTCGCCGCCAAGGCCACCGTCTTCGCCGTCGCCACCTTCTTGGTCGGGCTGGTATCGAGCTTCGCTGCGTTCTTTGTGGGCCAGGCCATCCTCTCGGGCAAGGGCATCAGCGCAGGCATCGGGAGCCCCGGCGCGCTGCGCGCCGTGATCGGCGCCGGGCTGTACCTGGCAGTGCTCGGTCTGCTCGGCCTCGGCCTCGGCGCCCTTGTCCGCCACAGCGCAGGGGCCATCGCCGCAGTCGTCGGCCTGCTGTTCGTCCTGCCGGGCATCGTCGCCGCCCTGCCATCGTCTTGGGGCAACACGATCTCGCCCTACCTGCCGAGCGACGCCGGCCAGGCCATCATGGGAGCATCCCGGGGCGGGCCGACGACCCTTTCCCCGTGGGTGGGATTGGCGGTGTTCTGCGCCTACGCCGCTATAGCCCTTATCGGAGCGGGGACCGCTCTCACGCGACGAGACGCATGAGAAAGAGATCTGGCCACGGCTGGAAACGAACGCCCGGACTACGGCGCCCGCCAGCAGGTGCCGCAGCAGGCCGGTCGACATGGCGCCCCATGGCGGGTACCGGCACCGGCAATGAACGCTCAAGTCAGCTCGCTCTCGCTCCGGCCCCGCGGAGATGGCCAACGCCGTAGGTGACAGAAGCCGCAACGGCGGCCGCCAGCAACTGCCGTCCCGCGGTGCGCCAGATCCCTTGGCCGGACAAGAAGCCGATGGCTGCTCCCAGCGCCACCGCAGCCGACGCCCCGATGATGATGGAGGCGACGGCGGCGGCCAACCCACCGGTAAAGAACCACGGAAGTCCCGGTTGACGTTCACCTTCTCGAGCGGAGGTGACCGGGCCCGCCTGGTGGCCGAGCCGTTCAGAGCCCACGCAGGCTGGGTAGCAGTCGCCAGCGCCTCGCTCGATACCTTCGACGACACCATGAACGAGGTGACCGACGGTATCTCGTTCCCGCTGTACTTCATGACGGCAATGGCCGCCTACGGTGCCATGTGGGGCTCGATCAATCCGGGCGCCCGCATCGCCCGCGACCGGGCCAAGGGCTGGGCCCGTGCGCTGCGCATCACGCCGTTACGGGCCCGGACCGAGGTCGCGGCCAAGGTCCTCACGGCCTACCTGATCGCGTTACTCACCTTGGTCTTGTTGTTCCTGGCCGGCGCGTCGCTCGGGGTGCGCCTCGATGCGGCCCAGTGGTTCGAGATGACCGGGCTGCTCCTCGTCGGCCTGGCCCCTTTCGTCGCCGCGGGCATCGCCCTCGGCCACGTGCTCAGCGTCGACGCCCTCCCCCCGGCGATGGGCGGGTTCGTGGTCATCTTCGCCCTCCTCGGCGGTGCATTCGGCCAGCTCTTCAAAGGGGGCGTCATGCTCACGATCGTGAAGCTGCTTCCCTCCTACTGGCTCGTCCAGGCCGGCCAGACGGTCGTCGGAAGCGGCAGCTGGCCGGCCGAGGGCTGGATCGTCGTCGCCGTCTGGGCCCTGTGCTTGACCCCTCTTGCCGCTATCGCCTACCGGCATGACACCGCCACCGTCTGAGCCCGTCGTCGATCCTGGCGAAACACACCGGTAGGCGATGCGGCGGGTTACCGAGGATGCAAACAGTGACTGTCGCTTGGTGGGCGGTGCCTTCTGGGAGTCGGCGCGCACCGCGACACTCCCTGGGTGATGACGCTGCATGCAGTGAGGCCGAGAGGAACCACCCTGTAAGGGGCTGTTACGCGCTCGGAAACGGCGTCCGAAGTGGGCTGCTCGCTAACGCTCTTTCTCGCTCAGCGCGCTGTTCGTTAGTCCCTCCGCACAATGGCTTGCGCGAGAAGAGCCGGCGATGCCTCGCCAGGTAACGTTCAGCCTGATGGAGGGGCCATGGTAGAGGATGACAAGGATCCCCGGTCGCTTCGCGTCTCGGACCGGGACCGGGACTTCGCTGTCGGGCGGCTTAGGGAGGCCGTCTCCGCGGGCATGATCGACATCGACGAGTTCGGCGAACGGACCTCGCAGGCTCTGGCCGCCCGGACGCGCGGTGAGCTTGACGCCGTCACGTCCGACCTCCCCACGGGTGCGGGAGCGGGGACCGTTGACACCGTCGAGCTCAAAGGCAGCATGAGCTCGGTAGAGCGCAAGGGCAACTGGCAGGTGCCACGCAAGCTGGTGCTCCGGTGGCAGATGGGCTCCGTCAAGCTCGATTTCACGGAGGCCAGGATCATCCACCCGGTGGTCGAGATCGAGCTCGACATCAAAATGGGCGGTTCGGTGGAGATACGCCTACCGGAAGGGGCCAGCGCTTCGTTGGACGGAGTGGAGGCGCGGCTCGGGAGCGTCGAGGACCACAGGCGGGGGGCACCTGCCGCGGGACGGCCCCATTTCGTCTTGAGCGGCCAGATCAGTCGGGGCTCGGTCGAGGTTCGCGGACCGCGCCGCTCGTGGTCACGGCGCCAGGCGAAAGGCTCGTCTTAGGGCTAATCCCAGGTCTGGTCAGCTCTGAGGAGCCGTCGGAGTCGAGCTCTTAGAGGTAGCCATCAGGCGGATGATGACCAGGAAGCTCGGCCAGACCTGGCCCGCTCGGGCAGAGCCTCGGGAACCGACGGCGGGTTGACGCGTCCCGACGTACTCTGACAGGGCAGACTTGGTACTGGCACGAGGCCGGTTACACCGGCTGGCCACCTTGGCCGAGGCCGGCAGCGAGGCCAGACTGTTGCGAAGACAGCCGAGGTCCTCGGTGATCGCGGCGAGGCAGTAAGGCCCCTGGGAAGCTCCACCAACCACCGTCAGCCAAATGCTCGACGGTCCCGATCGAGGAGGTCCGATGCGAGGACGCAAACCCATCCATGGGATCAAGGCCTTTGTCTGGTTAGGCGTCAGCGCAACTTCTGTCGCGCTCGTGATCTCGGCCGCTTCGGCCGCGGCGCCCGCCATGAAGCCAGCAGCCGGGACAATTCACGTCTACTTGGTGGACACCAGTCTCAACCCGAACGCCAGGAACAACATCCTCATCACGGGGGCCTTCTCCGATCACGGCACCGGCAAGAACGGCATCTGGGTCCTGACCGAGGGCATCATCAAGGTCAACAACTCGGCGGTTGCCGCCATCGCCAAGTCGCCGAACTGGGGCACGTCCTACGCGGCCAGTTGCTCGTTTGACGGGGTAGCCAGGGGCCCGGTCATCATCGTCAGCGGCACGGGGGCTTACGCGGGGATCACTGGCAGCTTGGCTTTCACTTTGACCGAGGCAGGAGAGGGTTCGCTGCTGAAGAATGGGGAGTGCAACCAGTCCAACAACGCTCCTGCCGTTGCTGAGGACCTGATCGGAACCGGCTCGGGAAAGGTGTCCTTCAAGTAGTGGGACAAGGCAACCGCATTGTTGCCCGCGGCGTCGACGCACGACGACCCGCATGGCCTCCGGGGAGCGCACTCCCTGGCCAGCTGAGGCCTGCGCGGGCCGGCGTGCTACCGTCCGGCGGCGGTCTCGCTCAGCTGGAGATCCTGATCGTCCACCCCGCCTGGGCTGTCTTGTTCCAGTCGCAACGGCCACCAGTTCCACCGGCCCAGCAGGGCGACTGTGGAGGGCACTAGCAGGGTCCGGACCAGGAACGTGTCCATGAGTATGCCGATTGCCAGGCCGAAGCCGATGTCCTGTACCTGTGAGCCTCCCGGGCCACTACCACCGGCGAAGGCGAGCACGGCGAACGTACCTACCAGCACGAGGCCCGCCGCCGTCACCGTGGGCCCGGTGACGCCTATAGCGGTGACGACGGCCTCGCGTAGCGGCCTGCGGTGCGCCTCTTCTCGGATCCTCGTCATGACGAGGATGTTGTAGTCCTCACCCAGGGCCAATAAGAAGATGAACATCAAGAACGGGAGGATGAACGTGAGCCCGCCGTTGCCGCCTATATCTATGAAGACCAGCGTGGAGACCCCCAGTGCCGCCAAGTAGGACAGGGCGACGCTGATGATCAGGTAGAGAGGGGCCACAAGGCTCCGCAGTACCAAGGCCAGGAGGATGCCGATAGCCACTATGGCCACGGGCACTATGTGGACCAGGTCGGCGTCCGACGTGCTGGACACGTCGTAGAGGGCGGAGGCTTCCCCGGCGAGGCCGCTCGCCGTCGCCCCCGACTTGCGAGCGGCCGTGCTGACCACCGAACGGATCTCCGGCGTGGCGTTGAGGGCGGCCGTCGAGCCTTGGCTGCCCGCCTTCAGGGAGACCTGGAACTGGACGGTGCGCCCGTCGGAGGACACGAACCCGGACGTGGCCCGGTAGGCGTCGTAGGACGCCAGGACTACGCCTTGCCTGCCCTTTGGCACCGCCGGCAGGGCCTGAGCAAGGCCGAGCTCATTGTGCAGGGCGACGTACTCGCTCGGCGTCAGGGTGGACCCGTTGGGGTCGAAGGGACCGGCGAACTGAGTGAACTGGCCCGAGGACTGGAGCGAGACCTGGGCGGTCTCCAGCGCCCCGGCGTCGTCCCACAAGGGCATGTCGTAGCGCAGGACGACGTTGGCCGGGTTTGTGCTCGCCTCGGGGAAGTGGGCCGCCACCAGAGCGTCACCCCTGGCCGCGTCGCTGCCGGCAGGAGCATTGAGCGCCCCCCCGAAACCACCCGAATGGTAACCGGCGGCGGCGGTGGCGAGCCCTCCGAACAGGGCCACGCCCAGAGCCAGGGTTAGCGCGGGACGGCGCACCAAGCGCCCCGCCACCCGGCCCCAGAGGCCAACCTTGGCCGGGCCCACCTTAGGCCGTGACGGCCAGAACAAGGCATGGCCGAAGATAGCCAGGAGGGCGGGCAGGAGGGTGAGGCCGGCGACCAGGATGACCGCGACCCCTATGGCCAATGGGACACCTAGGTCGTGGTAGATGCCGAAGCTGGCCAACAACAAGCTGAGCAGGGCGAAGATGACCGTGCCCGCCGAGGCAGCGATCGACTCGCCCACCCTCACCACGGAGCGTTCCACTGCCCGGTGGGGCTTTAGGCCCGAAGTGATCTCCTCTCTGACCCGGTAAACGAGGAACAGGCCATAGTCGGTCCCCGCCCCGATGAGCAGGACGATGAGCAACAGTTCGGTGATCTCGGAGATCTTCAACCCGTGGGCGCCCAGTTCTCCTATCAAGCGCGTGGATACGAGCAAGGCGAACCCGGGGACGAGCAGGGTCACGATGGGGGCGAGCGCGGAACGGAATATGAACAAGAGCAAGATGACGATAAAGAGGAACGAGAGTGACTGGATTTTGTTCCCTGTCTTCACCGAGTTTTGCTGGTTGGCGACATTGGTGGCGATGGTCCCGGCCACGTCCATCTGCAGGCCCGGGGGGAGCTCAGCGCCGTGGATGGTGGCCTCGATGTTGTCGAGGACGGTTTTCTGGGCGTTGACGTCGGCTTGGTTCACCCTTACGTTGGCCAGGATCTCGGCCGCACCGCCGTCACGGGAGATGCCCACGACGCGGGCCGATTCGACCCTCGGCACCGACATCAGCGCCTTGACTTCGCCCGCCACAGCAGCCTGGTCCGAGCTTGTCAAGGTGCCCCGGTGCGTGGCCGCCACCACCAGGATCTGGCTCGAGGTATTAGGGTTGCCGATTATCGGCGCCGCCAGCTGGGCGGCCACCGAGCTCGGCGCGCTGGCCGGGAGGAACTGGCTGTTGTCGTTGTTGACCTCGCTCCCGAGGGAAGGGAGCAGTGACGTGACGACGACGGCTGCCACCCAGGCCGCCACGACTAGGTAACGGAAGCGCACCACACAGCGGCCCAGGGCGGAAAAAAAGGCGTTCATGGAAGGGAAGGCTCCTTTGGCTCGTCAGCCCTTGGCGGGCGGAAAGACCTTTGCGTCCTCTGCGTACTTAGTGGGAGAGGGCCTCTTCGCTCGGGTCGTCCTCGATCTCGGCCGTCGTTGTCTCATGGCCGCCGGCCATAGCCGGGGGCCCGGGGCGGCCCGGGGCGCCAGGCCCTGGTGTAGTACCTCGCAGCTCAACGTGGGGCAGGAGCCAGACCACGACGAAGGCGAGCAGGGCAACGGGGACGGCGAGCACGAACACTTCCTGGATGGAACTGGCGTAAGCTTGCACGAACCCGTGCCGCACCGGCGCCGACAGCTGCCCGAGCATTTGTGGGGTCACGCTCGAGCTGGCGAAACCCTTGGGCAGGCTGACGCCCCTCAACTGCGACGACAGCTTGCCCACCAGGACGTTGGAGAAAATGGCGCCGAATATGGCGGCCCCGAACGAACCACCGATGGAACGGAAGAAGGTGGCTCCCGAAGTAGCCACACCCAGTTCGCTCTGGGGCACGGCGTTTTGGGTCACCAGCACTAGGACCTGCATCACCAGGCCGAGCCCAATGCCGAGCACGACGAGGTAGGCGGTCTGGGCCCACCCGCCCGTGGTGGTCGACAAGCGCGAAAGCATGACTAGGCCGAGGGTCATAATGGCCGTGCCAGCGATGGGGAACGCCCGGTAGCGGCCCGTCCTGGAAATAGCCTGGCCCGAACCGATAGAGGTGACCAGCAGCCCAGCCATCAGGGGCAGGAGCAAAAGGCCCGAGGTAGTCGGGTTGGCCCCCTTCACCACCTGGAAGAAAAGAGGAAGGAACAGGATCGCCCCGAACATGGCGAACCCGACGATGAAACCCACGGCGCTCGCGGCCGAGAACGTCCGGTTGGAGAACAGGTGCAGGGGGAGGATGGGCTCTTTGGCGCTGCGCTCGATGTAGGCGAAAATGGCGAGGAACACTGCTCCGCCCGCGCCCATCAGGATTATGGGCAGGGAGCCCCAGGCGTAGGTCGTCCCGCCAAGGCTGGTGAGCAGGACGAGGCCGGTGACGCCGATGCTCAAGGTCACGATCCCGGCGTAGTCGATGTCGTGGTGGAGGCGGCTCAGGTGGCCCGGGACCTGACTGGCGATGACGACCAGAGCGATGGCGCCAAGAGGGATGTTGACATAGAAGATCCAGCGCCACGACAGGTTGTCGACGAGCACACCGCCAAGCAGCGGTCCGACCACGCTGGCCAGTCCGAAGGTGGCGCCGAACAAGCCCTGGTAGCGGCCCCGGTCGCGGGGGGAGACAATGTCGCCCACAATGGCCTGGGCGCCGACCATCAACCCGCCGCCGCCCAGGCCCTGTAGGGTGCGGCACGCCACCAGCATGGCCAGGCTGGTACTGAACCCGGACAAGACCGAACCCGCTAGGAAAAGCACGATGGCGGCCTGGAAGAACGTCTTGCGCCCGTACTGGTCGCCCAACTTGCCCCACAGGGGCGTCGAGACCGTGGCGGCCAGCAGGTAGGCCGTGACCACCCAGGTGATGTGCGAGCCCCCGTGCAGGTCGGCCACGATGGTGGGCAGGGCGGTGGACACGATGGTCTGGTCGAGGGCGGCCAGCAACATCCCCAGCATCAGGGCGCCAATGATGGTGAGGACCCGCCGGTGGGAAAGGCCCATCGGCCCCTCGAGCTTGGGCTGGCCCCTTAGCTTGTCAAGCCTGCGCTCAGCAACGGCCGACAGCCCGCCTGCCGGCCGGTGGTCAATGGGTGGTTGGTCGTTCATGGGTTGGGTACCTTCTTTCGGACCAGGGAGCCGGGAGCTGCGGACAGGGTCACGGCTGGGGACAAGGGAGCCGGGGGGCAAGCCCCCGCCAGGTAGGTAAAGCTCTTGGGGAGCGCCTCGGCCCGGGCCGGCCCGGCGCCGATGGCGAAGCCTTGGGCCAGCAGGTCCAGACCGGCATTAGCCACGTCACGTAAGGGGTAGGTCCCCCCCTGCCCGGCCCACAAGCCACCTGCTACCCGCATCACGCTGAGGGCACAGGTGGTGACCAGGGACGCGTAACCTCTCAGGCGCTCGTCGCCGCCAAGGCGCTGGACGAGCGTGTCAGCGATGGCCTGCTCCACCTCGGTCATGTGCTTGCTATAGGCCACCCTGACCTCGGGTTGGCTGTGGACCGCAGAGAAGCGCCGCAGCCAGACGGTGTGGTCTTCGCCGGACAGGTCGATGTCCTCGCTGATGGCATCGGCCCTGGCCATGAGCACGTCGCGGATAGCGTCGAGCGGGGCCACGTCGGCAGGCAGGGCGAGAAGCTGGGCCCGGATAGCCTCCAGCAGCTCAGGGTCTTCCCCTACGACGGCCGCCTCCTTGGAGCTGAAGTAATTGAAGAACGTGCGCACCGAGACGTCCACGGCGTTGGCGATGTCTTCCACTGTCACGTTGTGGTAGCCGCGTTCGCTGACCAGGTCCAGCGCTGCCGCCTTAAGGGCCAGGCGCGTCTCGCGCTTTTTGCGCTCCCGCCGCCCTTCGCCCACCCCCATCTGCTGCATGGTACGCAATCTTACATGTCATGCAGAAATTCTGTCACGGCAATTTTACGGATCGCCGCGGCACCTCAACGGCCACCCCTGGAACCGTTGTACTTCCCCGCCCGCGGCCTGGTGAGTACTCTCCCGTAGAGCTGCGCCCAACGTTCTCCCTCGCCAACGCCCGGTCCTTTGGCCAGGGGGTCATGCACCCGGTCGGGCGGGCCGTACGGTTCGCGGAAGCGGGAGAGCGCCTCGACACCCAGATACCCGCCGCGCTGGAGGTCGACGACCGGCTGCAGCGCGATCTCAACCCCTTCAGCCCCGATCAGGTCCAACGGGTCGATGTGGAGTTGCCCGTGGCGCCGTTGCTCGTGGAGGTCATAGACGATCAGTTAGGCGAGCGATGAGGTGCCCCGGTACGTCGTCTCGCCGCCACTTTCGCTTCGTCCTTCCGAGCTTCCACACTGCGGATTAGTTGATAGGACCTCAAGGCTGACGCGACGTTCGCTAAGAGCAGTCGTCCGTTCATGTCCTTGCAAGGCTCGGAGCAGACGATGTGTTGGGAGAACCGTAGACCGGCTCAGACGGCCCGGCACTCAGGAGGAAAGGGTATGCCTGCTCGCCGCTCACTACATGTCGGCCCGTTTCGTCCGGTGGTCCTCACCGGCCCTGGGCCGAGGACCGCCGCCTTCGTGCTCCTCTGTGCACATTGCCGTCTGAGGATGGGCCAGGGCAAGCTTGGTGGCTTGAGCCTAGAACTGCCCCGGCGCACGAGGGCCCTCAGGTGAACCGGACGTCGCGGAGCCAGAGAGGGCGCCTCGACATGGCCACGTGCTACCTCGTGAAGGAGGTCCTCGACGAGCACTGGTCGGTTAAGCCAACGGCCTTGCGCCTTCGCGTCTTGGTCGGCGACGACCTGGGCTTGCTTTGCCAGCTGCGCGCGCTTGCGGCGGGCGTCTTCTCGGCGCCGGACCGAACTGACGAGACGGGCCCTAGCAACGCTCGACGTCGTGCTGACAGGAAAAGCTGAACCTTGCCCTCAGGCGGCGCGAGGCCGGACCGGGTAAGGCCACCGGCCGCCATCACGACGAGCGCCAGACCAACCGCCTCGCCGAGCAGGGCGGCGGACCCGTTGCGGAAGTGTTCGTCGAAGACGGCCACCCCGATGACCACGCTGACGATAGGGCCCACCGTCATAATGGCGGGCAGGCTCGAGCTCAACGGCCCAGCTTGGTAGGCAAGCTGGTTGACCAAGAGGCCGAGGGCGCCGACAGCGACCAGAGCGTAGAGCGGCCACGCCGTGAGCAACGCGCTCACTCCGTGGTCAAGGGTACCCATGTCCTCCTTCAACAGCCCCGCCACCGCCGCGTACGACAAACCCGTGGCGGTACCAAGCAAAGCAGCGGCGGTGCTGCCCTTTGTCCGCCGGCCGGCCACCACAAAGCCAAGAACGCCAAGCCCAATTAGGCCCCCTACGACCATGGTGGGTAGGGAGTCGGCAGGCTGGGCGACGCCATTGGCCGGCGTGGAGACGATGAGGAACAAGGCCAGCCCAATGACTAGTGCTGCGGCCCAGGCCAGTTCATCGCGCCGGGGCGCGCGGTGCTCGAGGAGCTGGCGAAGGACCAGGGCGAAGACGGCACTGCTCACAAGTAGCGGCTGGACCAAGGTGAGGGGGCCTTCCCGCAAAGCGACGGCGTGCAGGGCAAAACCGCCGACGTCGGCGATAGTACCGATGATCCACAACGGGTGACGGAGCGTTCCCGAAATGAAGCCGGTCATCGCCTTTCCGCCCGTGGCTTGGGCCTCGGTCACGAGGCCGGCACTGCGGTGCTGGAGCGCCATGGAGACGCCAAAGAGGGCGGCGGCGAGCAGCGCGGCCAACGTCGCTACCAACATGGCCGGTCTCCCAATTCGACGCTAGCCACCGCAGGACCAGCCGTGACGGCGCCGCGCGCGCTCCCGGTCCTCCTAGCCATCAGTCCCGGCACGCCAAGTTCGAACGGCGAACGACCAGCCGTTCAGGCCAATCGACCGGCGATGTCAGCGCCTTGCCGGCCAGGGCACCCGTCCCCGTGCCGCGGCCGACAGGGCACTGGTGCACCAACGGTCCTGAGGGCTTCGACATGGCTCCCAGTATCTGTCCGGGACGCTTACATCGACATGAACGACGAGCGTTATCTTCCTGTCCCACCGCCGGGGGCGTCCAAAGACCACTGCGCGTGGTGATATGCCGACGGTGTCGCCTGACTGCAGGGAGTGGGGTCTCGGCGCTGGCAACGGGCATGGCCCTTGTACGCGCTCGTCGGCGTCGCGGTGATCGGCTTTGTGCCTGAGCTGCCTGAGCAGCTGTCGAAAAAAAGACGTGCCGGCCAGCGTCGTCCGTCGACTGGGTAGGAGCCCTGTTCCGACGAAATCAACACTGGCGAGGAGCACGGCCCCACTCGCTAAGCCTAAAAAAGGAGCCCGTTGATGTCGGCGTAAGCCATCGACGCAATGATTATCGCTTATGGCTAGCAGCGGTCCGCAGCCTGGAAGGATTTGCTACGTACCATCCTCGGCTCCGGCGGTACCCGCTGCAGGTCGCGGCACGGTCTCGGTCAGGCGGTGACGCCAGCGCACCGGCAGCGGTCCACATCTCGGAGAACTCGTCAGGCCAGGTCTATGGCCGCTCTCGTCGCCATCGCTCTCGTCGGTTTCGTCAGCGCCGAGAGGGCCTTGCCGCGTCCTGCGGCCGAAGGGGTCGGGAGCGCGGCCAGGTCGGGTTCCCGGGCGCCGAGCTCTCCCGAGGCCAGAGGGCCAGCGACAGGGCCGGCGGCCATCGAAGCCGGCGAGCTCCCCTGGCAGCTGGCCGCCCCTATCAGCCGAGAGGTCGTCCTGGCTGGCGCGAGCGCCAACCAGTTGGTCATTGCCGGAGGCCTGGACAGCGCCGGAGCGTCGGCTTCGGGGATCTTCGCCCTCGACACAACCAATGGCGGTCTGCACCTGGAGGGGAGTTTGGCCGTCCCGACCCACGATGCGGCGGGAGCGACGGTGGCGGGCCAGGTATTGGTGCTTGGTGGGGGGACGAGCGCACCGAGCCCGGTTGTCCAGCGTTTCGGCCTCGGCGGCCAGGCCCTGGCATCAGGCTCGCTGCCTACGGCGCGAGCCGACGCCGCCGCCGTCACCGTTGGGGCCACCGCCTTCGTCATCGGGGGCTACGACGACCCTGCTCTCGACGCCGTGGTGCTGAGCACAACCGATGGCTTGCACTTCCGCCCGGTGGCCACCTTGCCCGTGCCGGTACGCTACCCGGCTGTCGCCGCGCTGGACGGCAAGATTTATGTGTTCGGCGGCCAGATCAGCGACGGTCAGCTCACGCGAGCGGTTCAGCTCGTCAACCCCGGCACGCACAGCGCTAATGTCGTCGGCCAGCTCCCTTTGACCGTGGCCGGAGCACTGGCCGTGGACCTCGGCGGGACGATCTACCTGGCCGGCGGGGAGTCCCCTGCTGGTGCCTCGTCACCGCGTCCCAGCGCGGATATCTACGCCTTCGATGCGTCTAGTTACAGCTTCCTCCGGGCTGGCTCGCTACCGGTGCCGGTAAGCAACGCCGGAGCCGCCGTGCTCGGCCAAAGAGCCTGGGTCGTGGGCGGAGAGCTGGCCGGAGGCACGCCCACGGCCGCCGTCCAGGTACTCGAGCCCAACGCCAAGTTCGGTCTGGCGGGCAGCGCCGGCGCCGGCTCCCCCTTCTTCGGCGAGAAGCTGCTGATCGCCGACCGTGGCAACAACCGGCTCGTCTTACTCAACGACGCCGACCAGGTCATCTGGACCTACCCCTCGGGGAACACGGCGCCTCTGCCCGGCGGCTTCTACTTCCCCGATGATGCCTTCTTCGTCCGCCGGGGCACCGCCATAATCTCCAACCAGGAGGAGAACGAGACCATCGTCGAGCTGGCCTATCCCTCTGGCCGCCTCCTGTGGTCCTATGGCCACCCACGCACGGCCGGGTCGGCACCGGGGTACCTCAACAACCCCGACGACGCCTACCTATTGAAAAACGGTGACATCACCGTGGCCGACCCGAAGAACTGCCGCGTCCTGGTCATCAGCCCCCAAAAGCGGGTGCTCAGCCAAATTGGGACGCCGGGAGCATGCGTGCACAACCCTCCCAACGAGCTCGGCTCGCCCAACGGGGACACGCCCTTGGCCGATGGTGACCTGCTCATCTCCGAGATCAACGGTTCGTGGGTCGACGAGCTCACCACCTCCGGGCGCCTCGTCTGGGACGTCCATCTTCCCATCGGCTACCCGTCCGACCCCCAACAGATCGGGCCCAACGCTTACCTCGTCGCCGACTATGAGGACCCAGGGGCGGTCGTCGTGTTCAACCGTCAAGGCAGCATCCTCTACCGCTACCAACCCGCCTCGGGAGCCGGGGCCCTCAACCGGCCGTCATTGGTGGAATTGCTGCCATCCGGCGTGTTCATGTTGAACGACGACTACAACGACCGCATGATAGCGATCGACCCGGCGACCGGAGCCCTGGTTTGGCAGTACGGCGTTACCGGCGAGGCGGGCACGACCGCCGGGCTCCTCAACACTCCCGACGGCTTCGACATCCTCGGCCCGGGAGGCTCCACTCCGACCCACGCCGCCACCGGTTAGGACCAGTGATGTCGTTCATGTAGGCGCAAGGGTCATTGTCCACAATGGGTACGGTGGCGGTTCCCCGCACCAGGCACACCCTCGGCCCCACCGGGCCCGACCAGGCACCACTCAATAAACGATGGCGCGGTGTCGAAGCTAATGCCCGCCTGACGGGCACCGTGGCGGCACTTCTGCTGGTCCTGCTGGCGGCCGAGGGTGTCACCGTCCTGAGCGTTAGGGCGCTGCTCAGTGCCCATGTGTTCATCGGTATGCTCCTCGTACCGCCGGTGCTGCTCAAGATGGGGAGCACCGGTTACCGTTTCGTGCGCTACTACGCCGGGTCCCCCGCCGGCACTGCTCCGGGTGCTGGGCCCACTCGTCGTGCTATTGACGGTCTGCCTTTTCGCTAGCGGCATCGCCCTGCTCTTCGCCGGCCCTGGGTGGCACGGCAAGCTCCTGTTGCTCCACAAGGCGAGCTTTGTCCTGTGGTTCGTCGTCATGGTCGTTCATGTACTGGGCCACTTTCTGGACGCCGCCCGTCTAGCCCCGAAAGACTTCTACTGGCGCACTCGCAGACAGGTTGAA
>JBEKNX010000041.1:0-17703 GCA_049522375.1 Acidimicrobiales bacterium
AACGGCGACAACGGCGGCAAAGGCACTCTCAAAGTGGTGGGCTCCAGCTTCGTGGCCAACACCGCCACGCCCTTGCCGATGGGCTGCGTGACGGCCGACATGTGTAGCATGTACAGCTACGGCGGCGGCGGCGGCGCCATCGACAACGGCGACGATGGTGGCCACGGCACCCTCGCCGTGTCGGGCTCCACGTTCTCGGGCAATAGCGCCCACGTCGGAGGGGCCATAGCCAATAGCGGCGGCACTGGCAGCCTGTCGACCTCCACCTTCACCGCCGACGCTGCCGGTTACGGCGGTGCTGTCTGGGACGGGAACGGGAGTGGGAGCAGTGCACCGGGCGCGACCCTCAGTGTGTCTGCCTCCACGTTCTCGGGCGACACTGCCGCGGCCAACGGCGGCGCCGTCGACATTTACGCCGGTTCCGTCGTAGTGTCGGCCTCGACGTTCTCCGCCAACAGGGCGCTTGGCAACAAGAACGCCCCCGGTGTCGACGCCTACAACGCCCCCGGCGTCGGCGGCGCTATCGCCAACACCGACGCTGGCCCCAGCACTCTTGCCCTGTGGGCTTCCACGTTGTCGGCCAACACCGCCAAAGCTGGTGGCGCCGTCAACAACGGGGACATGGGCGCCAAGGGTGTCGTGGCGGCCGCGGCCGACATCCTCAACGGCACCTGCCACCAGCTTGCCGTGGGCACATGGCAAGACGAGGGTTACAACATCGGGAGCGACGCCACCTGCTTGAAGATCGGGACCGGTGATGTCGGCCACGGCGCGGGCCTGCTCGCGCCCCTGGCCCACAACGGTGGGCCGACCGAGACGATACTGGCGCTCGCCGCCAACCCGGCGGTCGGCGTGGTCCCGCTCAACACCACCGTGAAGCTCAACGGCCGGTCGGTCACGCTCTGCCCGACAATCGACCAGCGAGGGGTGCACAGCGCTGTGGGCAAGGCATGCAACGCCGGGGCTGTGCAGTCCTCTGCGCCGTAGCTCGTCCCCATCTAACTGGGGCTTGGTCCCCGGCGTAGCTGAGCGAACCGGGGCGGGCAGCATTGGCATTGCCGTCCGCCCCGGGCCCGCTGCCCGCTATCTCCGCCCGTCCCGAGCCTCAGACCCCCCGCTTTACCCCTTACCTTGCGGCGCTCCTGGGCTCCTGTGTCCTACCGGCCCGTCGACCATCGGACCTAGCTCGCTACTCTCAGCGTTGATTCACTCACAAACGGGGCTGGCTGGCTCGTTTGTCGTACCCCTTGCCCCCATTTCCCCTATCACTCTCTCCTCTCCCAAGACGTCGTGGTGGTGGGGAGAGACAGGGAGACAGGACGGAGGGACGCCAGGAGAGGGGGACGAGGGGCGACGGCGACGGCGGGCGGAAGCCCGACCGGAGACCGGAGCACCCCAACTTGTCTAGCTTTTTCAGCCTCGTGATGGGACGAGCCCACGTAGGCAAGAAGGCCGGGAGCCGTTGCCTTGAGGCCCGAGCCAGGACCGGGCCAGGCGCCACCACCACGAGGGCACGGCCTTACACTCCCACGGCCTGGTCAACCGGAGTGCCACGCACCCAGGCGCCGGCAGCTCGACGGGTTCGCCGGGCTCCACCGTCACGCTCGCCCCGGGCTCAAGCTCCGCCGCTAGGCGAGCAGGCTCGGGTCAACCGGCACGAGCGGGACAGCACCAGCCTCCCCCCATGCGCCCCCTAGCCCTCGAAGCGCCAATAAGGTCCCCGACGCTCGACCACTCCCGAGGCCGGGCGCTCACCGGTCGAGGACGGGCCAAGAGCTGCGAGCTGTGCCGCGCGCACGACTGATCTCGACGACTTCATGGCCGGCGGCACGTACGGGCAACGGTCAGGGACCCGATGCGCCCGGTGGCGCCGGCGACGGCAATCTTCTTGATTGATTCGGATCTGGCCATGGCCTGAATATATTCGGAATATACACGTCCGCCATCATTTCGGCCGGGTCGAGATCGTCGACCGGGATGGCGGTGCCCAACTGGGTGCCGGTGCCGGAACACCTCGACAGCACTTTGGTGGCGGGGAAGGTAGCGGACCTCGACTGTTTCGCCGACGTAGCCGCACAGCTGGGCGCAGTTGTATGTCCTTGGGCTTGACGCTGACCCACGTCTGGTCACCACCCGTTCGGCTCGGGGCCAGCAGCAGATGGCGGAGACGTCCGGGCCCCAGGACCTCGATCGGTGTGGGATCGGCGCACCACCGCTGCCGGGGTGTTCTGGTTCCCAGAGCCGTAGTGGGTGCGACCTTCGGGAACTGCAGTGAGACGGTTGCCGTCATTATGTGCGCGCCGGGCAGGGCCGAAGTAGTGCGGTTCTTCGAGAGGGTCGACCGCTACACGCGGTGTCAGCCGTGCGGCGCGCCAGCGGACGATCTCCCTCTGCACCCCGATGGTCACCGCCAGGTACAGGAGGATGCTGGAGGTCCCCAAGGGGACCCGGGTGGAGTGCTCGACAAGGGCGTCCAGGGCGAAGTGCGCGGCCAGGGAAACCAGCCACAGCGCGGCGGTGAACTTCGTTCCCTGTCGCCAGGCCGAGCCGTCCTCGGCCCGCCATATCGTGACGGTGACCGCTCGGACCGCCCCCATTCCCGCGCCGGCGAGCAGCGAGAGCACCAGCCACGCGACCGTAGCGACGGGCACGGTGTGGTGGCCGATGGCGGACTCCATTTCGATGAGGCCGGTCACGCCCAGAACGAGCACGAGGCGGAGCGAGGAGGACTCCTTGGCCAGGCGAGGCTGTAGCTGGCGGGCGAGGAGCAGCCCTACCACGACAAGGCCGATGACGATGTTGGTCAGGTCCGACATGTCAGCGTTTTCACGCGGCTTGATGAGCCGGCCGCGAGTGTCCTGCACCATCAGGATCGGCACCTAGGCTGTCCCGGGAGTCCAGGGCGCGGGTACGTCGGAACTGGAGCACACCGGTGCGGGACAGGACTTCGCCGAAGGCCATGAGCACCAGGGCGACTTGCCAGATGTTGGCTCCGGTGATGTCGTGGCGGACCGAGAAGCGCCCTATCGCGGCTGCACCCGAGTGGGTCGCCCAGATTGCGAACGCGAAACGCGCTCCCATGCCGAGTACCCACAGGAACGCAGCGAGGACGCCGGCTCGAGAGACGACGTTCTCATCCTGGCGCCATACGGCCGTGGCTGTGCCACTCAGCGTCCCGAGGACTATGCCGACGCCAGTAAGCGTTACGACGAGGACGAGGTTGTTCCCGGTGAGTGAGATGGGACGCAGGTAGACGGTGCCCGCTATTGCCACCAGTACCAGTGGGCGGAGCAGGGAGCGCAAGGTCAGCGTGCGGGCCCGTGTCTGAAACAGAACCACGGCAACCAGCAGGCTGTCGATGGCGTAATCGAACGGTGTCATGATCTTCTCCTTGGGGTTCTAGAAACCGTGACGACGATCACCGGCGAGTCATGGGGAAGATTGCCCGGCCGCACGAAGACCGCAGTCCGAGAGACGATCCGCCCACCGGCCAACTCAACCCCGGTTAAGTGGTCATCGTCGACTTGCCGGCCGCCGTTGGGGCCAAGGAAGCCGGTCACCCGGCCGGGTTGGACGACGAAGGAGACTTCATCGACCGCGGTGGTGTTGCGGTACCGCTTGGTGAGGTGCTGTGCCTCGATCATCGTTCTTCCTTTCCTGGATGGGCTTGGCGCTTCATCCGGCTCCCACCATCGTCACCCGGGGACCGAGCCACAGTCATCAGGGGTAGTACTGGCCGAGCACGTAACCAGTGCTCTCGCCGACAGTTCCGCGCCGCACCTCGTCCAAGCTGGCGTTGTGAGCACCCCACGAGTCGGCCCGATGTCACCAAGCCCGACGACGCATTGCTATATGGCCGAAGTGAGGCTGAGAGCCGAAGAGGGAGCCGATCTTTCGTGGGTCAGCCAGAGCCTTGATGCGGCGTGCCGGCGCCTTCGGGGCGTCGGCCTGAGCCCACAGATCTTGAGCATCGTCCATGTCCCCGATGACGGCCGGCTCTCATGCATCGTCAGGGCGACAAGCCGGGACGACGTCCTGCGCCTGTTCGAGATCTCACTGCTGCCTTCGGCCCGGGTCCTGGACGTGGTGGTCGTGGAGGCGGGCTCCCCCGAGGCGGTGCCGGGCTAATCCGGTCTCGGCTCTTGTGCCACCCAGCTGGCGATCTCGACGCGGGAGTTGATGCCGAGGCGGTTGAGGATCTTGGACACGTGCGTCTCGACGGTGCGCTCGGACAGGAACAAGCGGGAGCCGATCTCCTTGTTGCTGAGGCCCGCGGCGACGAGCCGGGCGACCTCGAGTTCGCGCTTGCTCAGCGGCATCGTCGCCGTCGTTACCGACGCACCGGCGGGCCGGGGAACCTTCTCCTCCAGGGCGTAGGCGATGGCTTCGCCTCTCGGCATGAGCCGGCCCGTCTGCGCCTCGGACTCTAACCTCGGAGCCCCAAGCGACGCGATGATGGTCTGTCGCGCCTGGCTCAGCAGGGCCTCCATCTGCGGGATGAGCTGCACGCCGGTCTCGGCCTGGAGGTGCTCCGCCGCCCCCAGCAACCTGGCAGCTCGTTGGAGCTGGCCGACCATAGCGTCGTGGCAGGCCAAGCCGTAAAGGACATAGAGGACGGCATCGCGGTTATCGAGAAGCCTGGCGATCCCGAGGGCCTCCTCGAAAACCGGCCTCACCTCGTCCAGTTGACCGTTGCCGAGCAATGAGAAGCCGTAATGCCCCAGTACATAAATGAGCGAGTTGAGGTTACCGCGCGCCCGCGCCCGGGGCAACGATTCGCAGTAGACCCGACGGGCGGCGACGAGATCCTGGTCGACTTGGGCGATGAACCCCAGCGTTGCGGTCACCGCCGCGTCGGCACCGGGGTCGTCAAGGCCGACAGCGACGGCTGCCGCTTCGCCCGCTTGCGCCCGAGCACCGTCAAAATCGCCGCCCATGGCGCGGGCCCTTGCCGACACGGCCAGGGCCCGGGCTAGCAGCGGCCGGTCGCCCATCTCCCGTGCCTTGGCTTCGGCGTCCACCCCCGACCTCGAAGAGCGGTCGACGGTGCTCACTGAAGCGCCGGCCGTGCACCAGGGTCGAACCCGCGGTCGGATTGTCGAGGCCGAGAATCATGCGGGGCGTCGTCGACTTGCCGGCGCCGTTCGGTCCGAGGAACTCGGTTACAAAGCCGGGATGAACCTCGAAGCTAAGATTGTCGACAGCGACGGTCTTGCCGAAGCGCTTGGTCAATCCTCGGACCTCGATGTCGGGGAGTTGGTTGCCATTGCAGTGATCATTTCGGGTCTGCTGTTCGCTACAACGCGCCGACGTGGTGTGGACCGCTCAGGTGCGTGTGCTGGAAGTGGTCGTCGTATTTGAGGCCGAAAGCCAGTGACCGGTCCATGCCGATATGGGCGAGCCAAATCAGCCCGATGGCCATCGCCCAGGAGTTGCCGGCCCACCAACCGATTCCGACCATGACGGCGGGCAGGACCGTCGCATGGGCGACGTTGTACACGTGTGCACCGAGGCGCGTGCTATGGAGGTACCCGCCCATGAACACATCAGGCAGCAGGACGAGGGCGGGCACGAGCCACCACGCATGACCCGTCGATGAGTAGGCGATAAGCGAGACGACGAGGAGCGCGGCGCCTTCGGCCATGAGCCAGGAACGGGGAGCGCCGACCACGCTCCCAATCGTGAGGTCCTTGGTGCCACCGTGGTCAGCGTGCTGGGTGTGGGAACTCACCCCGGAATGGTTCATTACGAACCACCCAACGCGATCGGCAAGAACTCCAGGACAGGGCTCGTGACAGCGGCAGGTTGTTGCGATTGCGGGTAGTGGCCAGCGTCGGCGACCATCACGACCCGCGCATGGAGCGCCAGGGCGGTCCATTCCGCCTCCGCCTTGGGATCCGGAAAATCGGGATCCTGCTCCCCCATCACGACGAGAACGGGCGTCGCGACTTCGCCAAGCCGGCGCTCGGCCTGCTGGTGGGTCGTCCGGGTCGTGAGAGAGAAGGCCTTGGCGTGGCCCGGCTTGTCGAGGCTGGCCACGATCTCGCTCCTGTGCTGGTCGAAGTCGAGGGGTCGTTGACCGGCATAGAGCTTGGGCAGGTAGGCCTTCCAGGAGGCAGCGACCCACGGCCGTGCCATGAGGAGGCGGAGGAGCATTCGCTGCAGTGGACCTCCCTTCCCGTCGCGCACGAACGGGCCCACGAGGACGAGACCCGAAACGAGCTCGGGCCGGTCGGCAGCGGCGAGCACCGCTGCACGGCGCCCATGGAGTTGCCCACCACAGCGGCCGGGCCGCCCAGCTCCTCCACGAGAGCGATGATGTCGCCCCCCGTCTCCACGTCGCCGTAGCTGGCGAAGCTCGCGTCGCTGTCGCCGTGGCCCCGCATGTCGGTCCACGCCACCCGGAAAGCCGGCGTCAACAATACAGGGGGCAAGAAACCGGTACGTGCTACGCAGGTCGCCCATGCCGGGGACGAGCACGACCAGAGGCCCGGCTCCGGTCACCTCATAGGCGACACGGCCCCCGGGTCGGGTGAGGTACCGCACTTCCTGCACGCGAGTCGTTTCGTTTGATGTCATGGCTTCAGCCTCCGGATTGATCGCTGGATGTTCGTAGACGGGAAAGGAAACGGCAGTTGGCATGGGGGCCTCGGACAGGGCCACGTTCGACCTATGCGCAGACACGACCGGCGCGGGGATTTCCGGACCGCGGGTACCGGCCAAGTCGTGTGATGTGGCCGGTACCCGCGGTCCTTGCAGAGAAAATCAGCCGGTGCTGGCTGCGCCTGCTTCCTGCAGGGTCTGGTAGACCGATCCGGCTAGGTCGCTCAGGTGGTCGTTGTCGGTCGAGCTGTTGACCGCGAGCGCGATGATCGTGCCGGAGCGGGGGAAGTACATCTGCAGGACCCGGGCGCCGAAGGCCTGGCCTTGGTAGTACCAGAAGTTGCCGGTCTGGCCGGAGGTTCCCTGCGCGACGCCGAGGCCGTAGCCGAGCGGGTCAGCGAGGGTGGTGCGGAGGATGGGCTTGCCGGTGGCCTGGGACACCAGGGACTCCAGCTGGTGCTGCTGGCGGGCAGGCAGGAGCCGTCCCTGGTAGAGGTCGCGGTCCCAGGTGGTCATATCGGCCAGTGAGCTGACAATCCCGCCGGCGGCCTGGGCCCAGGTCAAGCCGAGGGGTGACATGGGCTTGCCGATCAGCGACGGCGGGCCGCCGGCAATGTAGAAGTACCCGGCCGGCACCCGGCCGGCGTCGGCCGCGGGACAGGTGTAGGGCGCCAGGCACGTGGTGGGCAGCCGCAGTGGCGTAACGGTCCGTTTCGTGAGCTGGTCGGCGTAGGAGTCGTGGGTGACCTTCTGAATGATCATCTGCGCCAGGATGTAATCGGTGTTGGTGTAGTGGTACCCGGCTGGCCCAAGGGGAAGGCCAGCGACATAGGAGACCAGGCGGGCGGGGGTGAATCGGGTGTCCTGGTTCGCCGCGAATGCGGTGGCGAAGGCTGGCTGGTAAAGGTAGTCCGGGATGCGGCTGGTCATGTCGAGTAGCTGGCGGATCGTGATGTGGCGCCAGGCCGGGTACTGCGGCA
This sequence comes from Acidimicrobiales bacterium, assembly GCA_049522375.1. Lineage (GTDB taxonomy): Bacteria > Actinomycetota > Acidimicrobiia > Acidimicrobiales > Palsa-688 > Fen-671. Next base: position 7,584 of record JBEKNX010000041.1, read on the forward strand.
GCCATGTGCCGATCGGGTCGCTGATGGACAGCTTGCCCTCGGCTTCGAGCTGAAGAAGGATCACCGAGGTGAAGGCCTTGGTGTTGCTGCCGATCTGCCAGAGCGCCCCGGCCGATACCGGCGGCCCGCCGTCGTAGCGGGTGGTCCCGGTGGCCAGGCTGATGGGTGGCCTGGAGCCGGGGAAGGTGACTCGCAGCGACACCGCGGAAATATGCTCAGCGGTGCGCCGGTCGGTCAGGTAGCGGCTGAGGTCACCGCGCAGCGCCGCCCCTAACGCGGCACTGCTCTGGCCGGGCGGGCTGGCTGAGGCGCTGGTGGCGCTGAACGACAGCGTCCCGGCCGCGCCGAGCAAGGCGCAGGTCGCCGCGGCGGCCGCCAGCTTGTTCCGGATTGGCTTCATGTGCACGTCGAAGTGTTCGGCGATCCCGGCGGCGACGCCACCCAAGACCCCTCCGTCGGCCGACCGGCGAAGGATCTTGCGCCCTTCCCGGTTCTCCTGGTGAGTGTTTGTTCTCATTAGTGGTCCGTTTCTTGGTAGGTATCTCAATTTGTTCCCGGAGTACAGACCGACGTGCGTTGTTCGATCCCTTTGAGCAGCTCGCGCAGGGCGGCGACGACAAATTGTCCTCTGGTCCTTTTGTTGGGGTGATTGTGACTTGTCTGCTCGCCATTTTGTGGGTCTGTCTGGTCGGTGCCCTTGGGATCGAGGCCCTCGGCCCCGATGTAGAGCGCAGCGGCGACGAGGAGAGCGAGTGCGACTCAGGCGTCGCGGTGCGCCATACGCACTGATGCCGCCCCGAGGGCGATGGCGGCGTAGGCGCACAGGACCAGGACGGCCGCGCCGGGCCGGAGCAACCCGGCCGAGCGGTGGACCGTTACGGCCGCCTGGACGGCGATGCCGGGTATGTACTGGCGCAGACCGGCCGGGAGCATCTGGCCGAGGATGGCTCCTCCGAGGATGAGCATCGCCAGAGCGGTGACCGCCCCGGCGGTGTGGCGGATGATGCCGGCGAGCCCGACACCGACGATGGTGACCAGGCTGGCGGCCACGGCACCGAAGATGAGGGCCTGAAGGGTACCGGGATGGCTGAGTGCGACCCCGACGTGCTTGCCAGAGAGGATGCGCTGGCCGAGCTCGAAGCTGACGACATCGCACACCAGGGCCAGCGGGAAGACAAAGACGGCCGCAGTGGCGGCCTTGGCCGCCAGCACCAGCGCTCGGGCGGGCATGGCCGTGAAGGTGGTCCGGATCATCCCGGTCGCGTACTCGGCGGCCACGGACCGCACGCCGAGGGCACCCAGGATGACGACCGCCACCCACAGCCCGGTAAGCGAGGTGCTGGTCGGGTCGAACGCCTGGCGCTGCTGGGCGCTCATGGTGGCCCATGAGCTGGCTTGGACGGCGGTCGCAACGGCGGAAAAGCCGATGGCCGCCACCACGGTCATGGCGACCGTGCGCCACGTCGAGGGAAGGGTGGCGAGCTTGGTCCACTCCGCCTTTAGGGCCCGGCGGGTGGCGGTGGCCCGCACAGAGGGCACTGCTGAGCTCGGGTAGGTAGTAGCGGTCATGTCAATTTCCTTTCGTGGCGGAGGCCAGCTGGCCGGCGTGGTACTCGGTTTCATCTCGGGTCAGGTCGAAGAACGCCTCTTCGAGCGACGCTGCCTGGACGGCGAGCTCGTAGAGGGTTATGCCGTGGGCGGACGCAACTCCGCCGATCTCGGCCGTGCCCAGGCCGGAAACGACCAGGGCGCCGTCGGTACTGAGCTCGACGGTGGCGCCCCGCAGGGCTAAGGCATCGGCCAGTTGTCTCGGCTCCAGGGCCCGGGCCCGGACGGTGGCGGCCGAGTGCCCGTTGACGAAGTCGTCGGTGCTGGCATCGGCCATGATGCGGCCCCTGCCGATGACCAACAGATGGTCCGCGGTCTGGGCCATCTCGCTCATGAGGTGGCTGGAGAGGAACACGGTACGCCCTTCGGCCGCCAGCGACTTCATGAGGTTGCGGATCCACAAGATGCCGTCGGGGTCAAGGCCGTTGATCGGTTCGTCGAACATCACCGTGTGGGGGTCGCCGAGCAGGGCGGCGGCGATGCCCAGGCGCTGGTTCATCCCGAGCGAGAAGGTCCCCACCCGCTTCCCGGCGACGTCAGCCAGGCCGACGATGTCAAGCACTTCGCCCACCCGGCGCCGAGGGACACCGTTGCTGTCGGCCAACCACTTGAGATGGTTGGCGGCGCTGCGGCCGCCGACAATGGCCTTGGCATCGAGGAGCGCCCCGACCGAGCGGAGCGGGTCGGCCAGCTCACCATAGGCCTTGCCGTCGATGAGGACTGAGCCCGCGCTCGGGGCGTCCAGGCCCAGGACCATGCGCATGGTGGTGGACTTGCCCGCCCCGTTGGGGCCGAGGAACCCGGTTACCCGGCCGGGCTGGACGACGAAAGAGACTTCGTCGACGGCCACGGTCTTGCCGTAGCGCTTGGTTAGGTGCCTTGCCTCGATCATTGGTCTTCCTTTCGTCGGTGCTCCGGTGTTGCGAACAGCCTGCGCCCCGCGCCTGAGGTGCCACTGCCGTCGCGCTGAGGCCGGGATCTCAGCGCGGCGTTGAGGCTGCTCAGGCACGGTCAGGCCGGCGGCCATAGGGTGGCGGTATGGAGGTGAGGTTCTTCGGCGAGTTCGAAGCATTGGCAGGGGGCGTGCCGGTACCGGTCCGCGGTACCAAGCAGCGGGCCCTGCTGGCTCTACTAGCGCTCCAGCGGGGGAGGCCGATCAGCGCCGAACGCCTGATCGACGCGCTGTGGGGCGATGGGCAGGTCGCCAACACGGCCAACGCCTTGCAGGCCCAGATCGGCCAGCTACGGCGCACCCTCGGCGCGGCCGCGATCGTCACCTCTGAAGCCGGCTATGCCCTCGACATCGGTCCAGATGACCTCGATGCGGCCCGTTTCGAGCAGCTGGTGGCCAAGGGACGGCGCCTGCTCGAGGAAGGGGAGACTGCGCTCGCCTCATCGACGCTGGGCCAAGCCCTCCAGCTGCGGCGAGGAGAGCCGCTCGGTGAGTTCGCGTATGCGGGCTTCGCTGATGCCGAGCGGGCGCACCTGGACGACTTGACCCTGGTGGCGACCGAGGCCCGTGCCGAAGCCGACCTGGTGCTCGGCCATCACGGCGAGCTGGTCGGCGAGCTGGAGGCGTTGTGCCGGGAACACCCGCTCCGCGAGCGGCTGTGGGAGCTGCTCATGCTTGCCCTGTACCGGGCCGGACGCCAGGCCGAAGCCCTGCGGGCCTACAGCCAAGCCCGTGACCACTTGGTCGACCAGCTCGGGATCGACCCCGGCCCGGCCCTGCGACAACTCGAGGCCCGCATCCTGGCCCAAGACCCCTCGCTCGCCGCAGTCGGCCCAGCCCGTCTTCAGACAGTGGCGGTGCCAATGGCAACGGGCAACCTACGGGAGCGGTTGAGCAGCTTCGTCGGCCGCAGTGCCGAGCTAGAAGAACTGAAGGAGGTTGTCCGTTCGAGCCGGCTGGTGACCCTGATCGGTCCCGGTGGAGTGGGCAAGACCCGGCTGGCGCTGGAGACGGCTGCCACGCTCCGCGAAGAGCACCGAGACGGGGCCTGGCTCGTCGACCTGGCCGGCGTTACCGAAGCCGAGGGCGTTGCTCCGGCGGTGGCCGGCACGCTCGGGGCGGCCGCAGCCGGCCTTACCGGCCCCCTTTCGTCGAGCTCGACCGTGGAGCTCATCGTCGCCTACCTGACCGGGCGGTCGCTCCTGGTCGTCCTGGACAACTGTGAGCACGTGATAGCCGAGGCAGCCTCCCTGGCAGAGACATTGGTCGGATCTCTGCCGGGGCTCCGCCTGGTGGCGACGAGCCGGGAGGCCCTCGCCGTCCCGGGCGAAGTCCTGGTGCCAGTGCGCACGTTGGCCGTGCCGGCAGCAACTGAGCTCTTTGTCGACCGGGCTCGGGCGGTGCGGCCCGGGTTTACCCCGGACGGGCACACCCGTGCTGTGATCAACGACATCTGTCGGCGGCTGGACGGCCTTCCCCTGGCCGTCGAGCTCGCCGCCGCCCGCCTTCGTTCACTTACGGTGGCCACCCTGGCGGAGCGGCTCGACGACCGCTTCCGTCTGCTCACCGGGGGCGCCCGCACGGCTCTGCCCCGCCAGCAAACCCTTCGAGCGGTGGTGGACTGGAGCTACGACCTGCTGTTCGAAGACGAGCGCCGCCTGTTCGGGCGGCTGTCAGTCTTCAACGGGGGCTGCGACCTGGAGGCGGCCGAGGCGGTCTGTGCCGACGACCAGGTCCCGACGGCCGAGATCCTCGACGTCTTGAGCCGGCTGGTCGACAAGTCCCTCGCCTCGGCCTCCGACGCCGGGGGTGACGCCCGGTTCAGCCAGCTCCAGACGTTGTGGCAGTACGGCCGGGACCGCCTCATTGAAGCTGGCGAAGTTGACACCATGTGCGCCCGGCACGGCGCTTATTACCGGCAGCTGGCAGAGAAGGCCCACGACGGCCTGCGAGGAGCCCTGGGGCTGATCTGGCGGGAACGCCTCACCTCGGACCTGGGGAACCTGCGGGCCGCGCTCGACTGGTTCATCGCCGGAGAGAATGCCGATGCGGCGCTGTCGTTGGCGTCGGGAATGGCGTGGCTGTGGGTCATCAACGGTGACCCAGTCGAAGGAGCGCGCTGGCTTGGTGACGCGCTCGGGGCGAGGGGGCCGCGCCGTGCCGAACTGGAAGCGACCGCCCAGGTCTGGCACGGCTATTTCGTGTGCCAGGCGTTCAGCCCCGCGGCTCCGGTGCTCGAGTGTGAAACGGCGGTCGGCTCGCTAAGCACGAGCCAGGACCGGACCCGTCGAGCGGAGGCGCTGATGTGCTTCGCCACGGTGTTGCTGCGCGTGCAGGAGTTCGCGCGATCTCTCGACGCCCTCCGCGAGGCGCACGAGCTGCTGGAGCCAGCGGTCCACGGCTGGCCGCTGGCCCTGCACGACTGGCTAGTGGCCGAGAACCTGGCCTTGTTGGGGCACTTCGCTGACGCAGAGCCCGCCGCCCACGCCAGCGTCGAGCGCTTCAACGCCGAAGGCGAGGTCTGGTTGTCGGTCGGCCCGCTGAACATCCTGGCCGGCATCGCCGAGTCCCGAGGCGACCTTGATGGGGCGTCCGCGACCTACGAAGCCCTCCTGGAGCGATGTCGCGCGGCGGGGCAACGCGCCTTTATGTTTTTCAGTCTCCAACGTCTTGCCGCGCTGCGAGCCAAACAGGGCGACGACGCTGTCGCCGACAAGCTGTACGAGGAGCTAGTGGCGTCCAACTTCAACCCGCTGGTGTCGTTCGACTCCATGGTCGGCCAAGCCGTGGTTGCTCGCCGGCTCGGCGACCTGGCCCGGGCGCGGGCCCTGCTCGACGCGGCAGGCAGCTACTACCGAAGCATCGGCCTTCCCGCCGGCCAGACCGGTGTCCTCGCCGGCCTGGCGTGGTGGGCACTGAGCGCTGGCAAAGCCGACGACGCCCTGGTCTGTGCCACTGAGGCCACCCAAGTCGCCTCCGCCAGCGGGGACCCGGTAATACAGCGCCTCGCTGACACTGCCTTAGCCGCCGTCAGGGCGCTCGGCGACCCGAGCGGTCCAAACATCGAGACCTTCCTCGCCCTGGCTGAGCAGGCCGCCCAGGGTTTGCCCTACCGCAGTCACACCACCCTCACGGACCGGGTGGATGTCGCCGCGCTGGCGGCCAAGCTGGCGGCGTCGGCCCGCTGAAGGCGCGCTTCCCACCACGGGTGGTGAGCAACAGCGCCGCGTGAACGGCCGGGTCCCTCGAGGCGCTTGACCTCAGTACCACCTCAGCGCCGCCTCAGGCCGCCCGGGCAACCTGGTGCCCATGAAGCCCGAACAAGGTCGGCCCGACAGCCCGCGTAACCGCTCGGACGCCCCAGGGCCTGCTGTTGAGGACCATGGCCGCGCCGTCACCGCGAGCTCGGAGGCCGCGGCGCGGTACCGCCACGCACAGCGAGCGGTCGACCGCCACCAAGCCGCCACGGCGCTCCACCTCGCTGTCGAAGCCGACCCGGCCTTCGAGCTCGCCCTCGCCGACCTCGACGCCATCACGGGGACCTCAGCCGAACGTCCAGGCCACCGACAGGTGAACTGGGAACGCCACCACAACGAGGTCGTACGCACCGCGGCCTCCGGCGACAGCAAGCGAGCCCTCGACCTTCTCCGCGAGCACCTCGCCGGTGTCGGCTGCGACCCGCTCGCCTTCCGCATCGTCGCCCAGCTGCGCCAGCCGGAGGGGACGGACGACGACTTCGAGAACCTCGCAAGCCAACTCCCAGGGTGCCACCCGTCCCGATGGCCGAGCTCTCCGTGACGGCCCTGACCGACCCCATCCTGGTGAACGAAGGGAAGAGCATCCCGCCGCTCCTGTGGTTTATCATCCTCGGCGTGGCTCTCGCGCGACGGAGGGCACAATTACCCGCCTCGCCCCCGATTTCGGCATTGTCACCGAGTGCGGCCCAGTAAGACCTGAGAGGGGCCAGTTGGGAGCGAGCAGATGACCGGCACCCGGACGCCAGCTGACCAGCGCTCCGCGATATGCGTCGTGTTCCCCGGGCCCCGCCAGGTCGAGCTCGAAGAGGTCACCGTTGACCTCGGCGACCTCGGACCGCACGAGGTGGTCGTGCAAGCCCGTCGTAGCGTGATCAGCCCGGGCACCGAGCTAGCTCATTACCGTGGCGACTCCCTCGTCGGTCTGTCCCTGCCCGCCCCGCGCCCTAGCCAACCGTTCCATCCGGGCTACGCCATGGCCGGGACAGTAATTGCCGCCGGGCGCGAGAGCAGCTTCCCTCTCGGGACGAGCGTTCTGTCTCACACGCCGCACCAGAGCGTGGTGCGCTTCGACCCCCGTCAGTACGTATGCCTGCCGCTGCCGGCCGGGATCGGCCTCGACATTGCGCCTTTCGCCCGCCTCGGCCAGGTTGGTGGCGTCAGCTTGAAGCTCGCAGCGGCGCGACCGGGTGACACGGTAGCGGTGATCGGCCTTGGGCCGATAGGCAACCTCGTCGCCCAGCTTGCGCAAGCCTCGGGGTACAGAGTGGTCTCGGTTGAGCGCTCGCCCGGTCGACGAGAGCTCGCCCGCTCCAGTGGGCTCAGCACTGTCGTCGCACCAGAGGACGCCGGCGGTGCAGTAGCGCCCTCGGGCGCCAACCTCGTGCTGGAGTGCTCAGGCAGCCAGGTCGCGGTCCTGCTGGCCACGGAAATGTGCGCTCTCCACGGCGAGGTGATGGTGGTCGGGGCGCCGTGGCGAGACGAGCCGGATGTCGCCGCCAGCTCGGTGGTGGCCCGTGTGTTCGAGCGGTTCTTGTCGCTTCGTAGCGGCTGGGAGTGGCAGGTCCCCCTCTACGGCGAGGAGCGCTCCGTCGCCGGCTGCACGCGCTGGGTACTCGACCGGCTCGCAGACGGGTCCGTCTCGACCGCGCCGCTCGTGAGCGGAACGGTCACGCCCGAGCAGGCGCACGCCGCGTACGGTGTGCTCGACAGCGAGCCAGAGCGCAACTTCACGTTCCTCCTCGACTGGGAGGCCGCGTAGCTCCCGCAACACCGCCGAGCGGCGCTTGGGCGGCTCCGCCCGTGCTTTCATTGCTGGGTGAGGGCCGTGCCGTCGGTTACATCGTTGTCCCCTGAGACCGCGCCTCGACGCCGACGGCGCCGGCTTCCCTGGGGCGCCTACCTGGCGCTGGTCCCGACGCTAGGCCTGCTCGGCTTCTTCGCCTACTACCCCGACATCAACGGGCTGGTCCACTCGCTGACGAACTGGGAACCAGGCTTCAGCTCCCCCTTTGTCGGTCTGGCCAACTACCGCGCCATGTGGCACGACAGCCTGTGGTGGGAGTCGTTCGTCCACATGGGGGTCATCTTCGTCGTGGCCGTGACGGCGATGTGGGTGGTCCCGCTGGTCGCGGCGGAACTGCTGATCACCCTTTCGCGGCCGCGCTGGCGCCTCTTCTTCCGTTCCGCGCTCATCGTCCCGCTCGCCTTCTCCCCGGTGATCCAGGTCCTCACCTGGCAGTTCATCTACGACCCCAACGTCGGCGTGCTGAACGACTTCCTCGGCAAGGTGGGTCTCACGGTGCTCGAAAAAAACTGGCTGGGCGACCCGCACACCGCCCTGTGGGCGTTGATCTTCATCAACTTCCCATGGGTTGCCGGCCTACCGTTCCTCATCTTCAGTGCCGGCCTCCAGAACATCCCGGCCGAGATCTTCGACGCCGCCGCCATCGACGGCGCGGGGCGCTGGAAGCGGCTCCTGGTCATCGACCTGCCCCTGTTGTTGCGGCAGGTAAGACTGCTGTTCTTCCTCGCCGTAGTCTTCGTGCTGCAGTACGGCTTCGCCGCCTACATCGCCACCCAGGGCGGGCCAGACAACGCCACGACGGTGCCGGTCCTGCGCATCCTGGGAGTGGCTTTCGACGCCGGCGAATGGGGTTACGCCGCCGCCCTCTCAGCGACGCTCCTCATCATCATGATGCTCGTGACCGGGCTGGCGCTGTTCATCGGGCGCCGCCGCCCCTTGAGAGAGGCACCCTGATGGCCGGCGCGGCTGACCGCCGTTTGGTCAGCGCACCCACGCCACGGCCATCGGCCCGGGCGCGCCCCTTCACGCGAAGACGGCTGAGCGAGCTCACGGCCGCCGCCATCCTGTCGTGCCTGGCCTTCGTCGGGCTGTTCCCTTACCTGTACATGCTCGAGACGGCATTTAAGTCGAACGCGCAGTTCAACAGGAACGAGGCGACGCCGACCTTACCGCTGCACTTCGGCAACTTCGCCACGGCCTGGCGTGAGGTGGCTCCCTACCTCCTCTCGTCGATCATCGTCGCCGCCTGCGCCATGTTCGGCTGCATCCTGCTCGGCTCGGTCAGCGGCTTTGTGCTGGCGCGCTACCGCTTTCCCGGCCGCCACCTCTTTTTCGGCCTCATCGCCCTTCTGCTCATGGTGCCGAACACGGCCAGCCTCATACCGTTGTTCGTGCTGATGCGAGATCTCCATCTCCTCAACACCTACCCCGACCTGATCATCCCGCAGCTCACCACTCAGACGGTCTTCTCCGTGGTGCTCATGAAGACTTATATCGAGCATCTGCCCGAGGAGCTGTTCGAGGCGGCTCACGTCGATGGGGCGTCGCCGGCACGGGCCTACTGGTCGATCACCCTGCCGCTGGCGCGACCGATCATCGGGACGGTGGCCCTCTTCAGCGTCATCTCGGTATGGAGCGATTACTTCTGGCCCGAGCTCACCATCGTCACCAACTCCCTGCGGACGGTGCCGGTCGGCATTCAGTTTTTCCAGGGTGAGCTGACGACCTCCTACGGCCCGCTCTTTGCCGGCTATCTCGTCGCCAGCGTGCCGTTGCTTGTCCTGTTCGTGGCGCTCGCCAAGAACTTCCTCGCTGGCATCCAGGGCGGTCTGGCCGTGGGCCGCTGATCCGTCGGACCCCGACGCCCCGCTCCCATAACGGAGGGTCAGCCCATGGAACGACCTACTCGAGGCGGCGATGGGCCCAGGCTTTGCCCGCAGGTTCGGGCCGACCACGCGGCGGGTACCCGATAGTGTCAACAGCGTTGGGAGCACCGATGAGACTATCGAGAGCTAGAGCTGGCCTTGCCGGCTTGTTGCTGTCACTCGGAGCCGTGGCGACTGGGAGCGTCGCCGCCAGCGGCTCATCGGCGCCACCCGGCCACTTCATCGGAGGCGTGGCCGGCACCACGATCACCCTGGAGGGGCCCAACCAATGGACCCAGAGCGGGAGCAGCTTCGGGCACCCGTGGGACCAGGTGGTCGCCGAGTTCAAGAAGGTGACGGGCGTGACGGTCAACACCGACGTGCTGCCGCTCGCCACGTTCTCCGGCGTCGAGTCGGCCCAGCTCGCCGCCGGTATCGCTCCGGACCTGGTCTTCAACCAGGCGAACTACCAGCCGTACATGGTCGTCCCGCTCAACAAGTACCTGAGCGAGCCCAACCCGTTCGTCGCCGGTAACAAGAGCTGGCTGTCGGAGTTCGACTCGTCGGCCTTCTCGGCGAAGGTCTCAGGGGTCCTCGACCCCAAGGGGAACTTCGACTGGGTCCCGTTCAACCT
>JBEKNX010000042.1:0-17656 GCA_049522375.1 Acidimicrobiales bacterium
CTTCGACGCCGCCCTGGCCGCCTTCGACGCAGCCGAGGAGCTGATCGGGGACCACTTAGAGGAAATGGGCCCCGCAGCGGTGGACCTCTGGCTCGAACTACAGCTGGACGGCCGGGCCAACGTCTACAGCCTCCTCAATGAGCCGGACAAAATGGCGCCGTGCCTTGACAGGGCCAGACCGGTGGTCGAAGCCAGGGGGTCCGTGGAACGCAGGCTCGTGTTCCTCTCAATGTCAACGTACCGGCGGGGCCGTGAGGCCCGATGGCGCATAGACGAGCAGATGCTCGCGGACATGCGGGCGGCGGTCGCCCTGGCGCCGGCGGGACGGTAGCCAGCGCGATCTGGCCATCATGCTCATTAACCTTGGTCATGTCTTGCTGTGGCATGGTGACCTGGACGAGGCCAAAGCCAAACTGGAGGAGGCATTTGCCTTCCATGACCGAGCCGGCGACGGCGTCTTCCGGGCCCATTGCCTCGACCGCCTCAACCTGACCGCCCTCCGCCGCCATGACCTGGAGGCCGTACCCGCCCTGGCCGCAAGGTCAGTGGCCGCCGCCGAAGCGGTCGACTACCCGGAGTACGTGGCGACGGCTAAGGCCACCATGGCATGGATCGCCTGGCGGGAGGAGCGCTTCGAAGACGTGCTGTCTCTGGCCGGAGAAGCGCTCAAGCTGTGGGCCACCAATGTCGTGTCCTATCCGTTTTGCTTCGTTGGCCTTTGGCCCCTCCTTGCCGTGCGCTTGGCCGCCGGGCACGTGGCCGAGGCGGTGGAGGCCGGCCGTCAGCTGCTGGCGCCTCCGCAACTGCGCCTCCCCCACGAACCGGAGTCCGCACTGCAGGCGGGCATCGCGGCGTGGGAGGAAGGGGCGCCGCACTTGGCGGCAGAGAGGTTGGGCCAGGCAGTCGATCTGGCGCAGCGGTTGAAGTTAGCTTGAACACTGGCCTATTGCATTGTCACAGCGTGGCAATTCGCCCGTAGCCGAACGTGGGTGAGAGACGTCGATGACCGTTTGGGGAGCGTGACGAGCGAACGGCAAGCAATTTGACCGGTGTTATCTCGGACGCCGCCAGTCGATGTCAGGGGCCGGAACGGCGGACGGCGAGCCACCAGGGTGTCGTAGTAGAGCGTCGTAGTCGTGTCGTAGTTCCGCCTTCGTCTGGTCTAATTCTGGTCTAGAACTCCGGTGGACTGCCGTCGCCTCGGGTGGTGTGCTGCACCCTCGCACCGCCGCTGAGTTGCCCTTCTGTTGCCTGGCGTTGTCCCCATAGACGTCCCAGATCGACTTACCTGTACTACGACATATAGGAGCCTGAGCTGCCAGAACGTCCCTTGATCGGCGGGACGGTCTAGCAATGGCCTAGAACCTGGTACTCCTGCTCGGGCATGAAAGGAACCATGTCCGAGCGGGGCGCCCGGGTCGCCGGCGCTAACCACCGATCTGGTCCGCCCACACCGTCATAGCTTGCAGGACGGGGGCGCCGTATGTGGTCACCATGGCCACGTCGAGGGCGTCGCGACCACGACCAATGACCACCCGCCCGGTGCGGGGCACGTTGTTGCGCGGGTCAAAGGTCCACCAGCGGTCCTCCAGGTAGGCCTCGAACCAGGCGCAAAAGTCCATGGGCTCATAAGCCACGGGGACGTCCACGTCGGGCAGGTAGCCGAACACGTAGCGGGCCGGGATGTTGAGGCTGCGGCACAGGGTCAGGCCCAGGTGGGCGAAGTCGCGGCAGACACCGGTACGGCTCTGCCACACATCGAGGACCGACGTCAGGGGGCTGCTGCTACCAATTTGGAACTGGACGTTCTCGTGCACCCAGTCGCATATGGCCACCACCCGCGCCCATCCCGGCGCGGTGGCGCCGAAAAGCTCCCAGGCCTCGGCCCGGAGCACATCGGACAGGCAGAAACGGCTCGGCAGCAGGAAGACCATGGCCTCATCGGGCAGCGATTCGACCGGGACCTGGCGGGCCGCGCTGTCGACGTCATCTTTTCCGCCGGGGACCTGGACATTGGCGTCGTAACGCAGGACGGTGCGGCCGGGCGGCAGCGTGAGGCGGTCGCAGACATTTCCGTAGGGGTCGTGGTACGAGGTCCACGGCACCGGCGGCGAAGCCCCCCAGGACTCGTAGACGAGGCTCTGTGACCGGTCGGCGCGCGGTCTCACCTGCCAGACCGTCGGCGTGGGCCCGGGCCCCAGGTAATCGAACTCGCAGCCCACCCTGATCAGCACTCGCCGCCCACCTTGACCAGCATCAGTTCAACCTCTCGAGGGGGGCAACGTCGACCGAGACGCGCAGCTCGTGCCTCTTGCTCTCGGTGTAAATGACGCCTTTGAGCGGCGACACGTCGCCGTAATCGCGGCCGTAGGCATTGGTTATGTAGCGGTCGGACACAAAGCAGTCGTTGGTCGGGTCGAAATCTACCCATCCGGCGTCGGGTACGAACACCGACGGCCAAGCATGGGACACGTCGGCCCCGACGACCCGGGCTTTGCCCGGCGGGGGCGCCGTGTCGAGGTAGCCACTGACATAGCGGCCGGCGAGCCCGAGCGCACGCAGGCAGCCGACGGCCAGGTGGGTGAAATCCTGGCAGACACCTTTGCGGCCCTCGAGCAGTTCGCTGAGGGTCGTGCGCACGGACGTCGCCCCCGGTTTGTAGGCGAAGTCGCGGTGGATACGCGAGGTGAGCTCCCCGACCGCCTCGACCAGGGGCCGGCCGGCGGGGAACGAGGGCGCCGCGTAAGCCCTGACCGCCGGCGACACTGCGATCTTGGGCGAGTTCAGGAGAAAACCGCGGGCCTCGAAAGCGCCGGCGGAGGGGTCGAGATGGAGGCGGTCGCGGGCCATCTCCCACGGCTGGTCCGCGACCAGGAGGACCGAGGCCGGCCGGTCCACGTCGACGGTGGTCTCGGCGGTGACGATGAGCTGGGTGTGCGGCTCGAGCACGGCAAAATGGGCGACGCGGTTCCCGAAGAAGTCGGTCCGCGGCCGAAGATCGTGAGGCTCCGGCTCGATCAGGACCTCGGTGGACCGGCACACCTGGCCGGGGACGTCGCGGGGCAGCAGGTACAGCTCGCCGTAGCTCGACGACACCTCTGAGTCGTAGAGGTACTCCGTGCGGTGCACGATCCGATAAGTCACAGGCTGCAGGTCACTTTCAGCAGGTCATGGGTCGAGCAGCGAACGCTGCGGCAGGAGCCGGAGGAAGTGGTCGCGGTCGATGGCGCCGGCGGTGCGGTAGAGCAGTTCCTGGATGTGGCGCAGGACGTCTTCGAGCTCGGGGTGGGCGCCCTTGCCCTGCGACCGGGCGAGCACGGCCGTATCGGCGAGGCGCAAGGTGGTAGAGGCCTCCAGCACCAGTCTCTCCGGCTCGCTCAGGCGGGGCCCGGTGTCGAGCCTGGGCAGGAGGCGCACGTCGCCGGCCAGCTGGTCGAGCTGGCAGGCGAGCGAGCGGGGGTTGTCAGGGTCGATCAAAAGGAGGTCGAGGAGCGTCTCGAGCTGGGCTTGCGAGCGGTACCGGCGGCGGTAGGTGATGATGCTCTCGGTGGCGATGAGCACCGATTCGAGGAGCAGGCTGTCGGTGGCCGTGCTGCGCTCGACGTTGACGGTCGCCAGCAACAGGGCGACGAGCTGCTGACTACGTTCGAGACGGCGCCCGGCGTCCATGAAGCGCCAGCCCGGGTCGCGCTCCATGCCCTCGCCGAAGAGGCCCGACAGGGCGAGCAGGCCCTGCACGATCCGGCCCAGGGTGTGCTGCACGACCATGAGGTGGTCCGGGTCGGACGCGCGCAGCTCCTGGATCTCGCGCTCCAGGGTGCCCACGGCCATCCAGGTGTCGCTGCCCAGCTGGTCGCGCACAGCCTGAGCCGCGCCGAGCAGGTGCCGTACGGCGTGAGCCAGGGTGCCGGGACGCTTGTCGTCGACCACAAGGGCAAATAGTTCGGCCCCGGGGGCGGCGAGGCGGGCCCCAGCCCCTTCGCCGACGAAGCCCGGGTAGGTGGCGCTGACCTGGGTGAGGGCGGTCAGCAGCACCTGCAGGCATTCGGTCCCGGCGGGGTTGGCACCTCGCTGGAAGTCGTTGCGCCGGTCGTGCACGGCGCGCACCAGACGGGCCATAGCGTCGGCCCGCTCGGCGTAACGGCCCATCCAGAACAGGTTCTCGGCCGCCCGAGACGACATCGAGGCCGCCGGGTCGATGGCCTCCACCCGGGGCCCGGGCACCAGCCAGAACCCGGAGAGCTTCTCCGGCTCGGACGCCAGTACCCACGTGTCCTTGCTGATGGCGCCGGCCTGGTTGGAGATACGGGGGCAGCGCGGCACCGCCCCCTCCCCCGGACCGGCCACCCGGGTCAAGCCGCCAGGCATTGCCGCGTACGAGTCCTGGCGGGCCACGGCGAAGGTCCGCAGCACCGTCGGGCGCGCCTCCAGGCCTGTCGGGGTGAGCGTCGGCACCGAGGCCAGCGCCACCGCCTCCTGGCCCACCCAGCTCTCCGGTTGCGCTTCGATCCGGCGCCGCAGGTCGTCCCGCCTCTCAGCGCTGAGCTCCCAGGGGAACACCGACGTCGGGCCGGTCGCCCGGGCGATCGGCTTGATCACTAGGCTTTCCAGCTCGGCCAGCACGTGACTACGGCCCTTGTCGTCACCACACCACCAGGTGGGCACCGACGGGAGCACGAGCTGCTCGCCGAGAAGCTCCTCGGCCAGCCGGGGCAGGTAAGGCAGCAGGCCGGGGTTCTCGAGCACCCCGCTGCCGAGCGTGTTGACAACGGAAACGCCCCCGAGGCGGGCGGCCTCGACGAGGCCCGGCACGCCGAGCTTGGAGTCAGCCCGCAGTTCCAGCGGGTCACAGAACCAGGCGTCGGTCCGGCGCAGGATGACGTCGACGCGTTCGAGGCGGCGCAGGGACCGCATCCAGACTCGGCCGTCGCGCACCACCAGGTCGGCTCCCTCCACCAGCGGGTAGCCGAGGTGGGAGGCCAGGTAGGCGTGCTCGAAGGCGGTCTCGCTCCAGGGCCCGGGGCTGAGCAGCACGATGCGGGGATCCTCGGCGTCGGGCGGGGCCACGGCCTGGAGGGAGGCCCGCAGGGCGCGGAAGAAGGGGGCGAGCCGGTGGACCTGGGAGTCGCGGTAGAGGCTCGGGAACACCCGGGAGACGACGACCCGGTTCTCCAGGGCGTAGCCGGCGCCCGACGGCGCCTGGGTGTAGTCGGCCAGCACCGTGCAACCACCCGAGGCGTCACGGGCAAGGTCGACGGCGATGGTGAACAGCTGCTGGCTGCCGGGCACGCGGATCTGGTCGCACGGGCGCAGGAAGCCGTTGTGGCCCAGGACCACGGCGGCGGGGAGCAACCCCCGGCGCAGCAGCTGGCGGGGACCGTACAGATCGGTGAGGACCAAGTTCAGCAGCTCGGCCCGCTGCACCACGCCGGACTCGACGCCGGCCCACTCGTCGCTGGTCAGCAGCACCGGGACGGGGTCGAGGGACCAGGGAGCGGTGGACGGCGCCGGGGCGGCGGTGGGGGCATCGGGGCTGTAGACGTTGTAAGTCACGCCGTCGTCGTCGAGCAGCCGGCGGGCCGCGGCTTGCCGGTACAACAGCTCGTCCAGGCCGAGGTGGCCGAAGACCTGGCCGGAGTGGGCCCAGTGGTCGCGGATGCGGCCGTCGGCGGTGAGCATCTCGTCGTAGGTCCCCGGCACCTGACGGTACGAGCCGAGGAGGTCGGGCGAAGGGGCGATCGTCATGAGGAGGCTTGCGTTAGGCGGACGCGTTAGCTGGCCGGGAGGCTAGGGTACCCGCGAACGCCCGGGGCGCGCCTCAGGTCCAGGGTCCTGGGGTAGTCCAGGCTCTGGCCGCTGCCGCCCGCCGCCCCGGTCATGGTGGCGAGGAGGGCGGTGATGTCGACGGGCCCGGGGGTGTGCCCGGCGGCGGAGAAGCGGCTGGCCCGCCGGGCCTCGGCCTCGTTGGCGTTGACCGGGAAACGGTCATAAGCCCGGCCCCCGGGGTGGCTCACGTAGTACGTGCAACCCCCCAGCGAGCGTTGGTCCCACCGGTCGACGAGGTCGAAGACCAGGGGGGTGTGGACGTCGATGGTGGGGTGCAGGGCCGACGGCGGCTTCCATGCCCGGTAGCGCACCCCGGCCACGAACGCCCCCGGCGTGCCCGTGGAGCGCAGCGGGAGGGCGGCGCCGTTACAGGTCAGCACGTGGCGGTCGGCGGTGAACCCGTCAACGCTCACCTGGAGCCGCTCCAGGGACGAGTCGACGTAGCGGGCACTGCCCGTCGAGGCCACTTCCTCGCCCAGCACCGACCACGGCTCGATGGCGGCGCGCAGTTCGATGGTGGCCCCGGCCACCTCGACGACGCCGATACGGGGGAAGCGGAACTCGAGGAACGGGGCCAGCCAGGCTTGCTCGAAGGCCAAGCCGTGCCGGACCAGGTCGTCGACCACCTCAGCCATATCGGCACTCGCGTACCACGGCAGGAGGAAGCGGTCGTGCAGCTCCGTGCCCCAGCGCACCAGGGCCCCGGAATAGGGCTCGGCCCAGAAGCGGGCGACCAGAGCCCGCACCAACAGGGCCTGGACGAGAGCCATGCGGGGGTGGGGCGGCATCTCGAAGCCTCGCAGTTCGAGCAGCCCGAGCCGGCCCCGTTCCGAGCCCGGGCTGAACAGCTTGTCTATGCATAGCTCGGCCCGGTGGGTGCTGCCGGTTATGTCGACCAGGAGGTTGCGGAACAAGCGGTCCACCAGCCAGGCTGGGGCACCTCCCCCCTCGGTGCGGGCGCCCTCGGCGCTGGTGCCCTTGGCGTCGGCGGTCAGGCGGTCCAGCTCACCAAAGGCGATCTCGAGCTCGTAGAGGCTCTCGTGGCGGGCCTCGTCGACACGGGGAGCCTGGCTGGTCGGGCCGATGAAGCGGCCCGAGAAGACATAGGAGAGCGAAGGGTGGTGCTGCCAGTACGTAATGATGCTGCGCAGCAAGTCGGGCCGGCGCAGCAGCGGGCTGTCGGCCGGCGTCGGCCCGCCCAGGGTCAGGTGGTTGCCGCCGCCGGTACCGGCGTGGGTGCCGTCGAGCTGGAACGTCTCGGTCCCCAGGCGCGTGGCGCGGGCGTCGGCGTGGACACCGGTGGTGATGTCCACCAGCTCGGGCCATGTCGAGGCCGGGTGGACGTTGACCTCGAGCACTCCGGGGTCCGGGGTGACCAGGAGCCTGACGAGGCGGGGATCGGCCGGAGGGAGGTACCCCTCGAGCACGACGGGCAACCCCAACCGAGCGGCGGCGTCCTCCACCACGCCGACCAGGTCGACAAAGTGCTCGAGGCACCCCAGCGGGGGCAGGAAAACGAAAAGCCGGCCCCTCCGGGCCTCGACGCACAAGGTGCCCCGGGGCAGCTCCTCGGGTTTGACCTCTTTGGCCCGAGGGCGTCGCCGGGCTTTACGGCCGGCCAACGGCGGCCGCTCCTCAAACAGCGAGGCCTCGGGGCCCTCGGGCGGCGGCGGCCGCCAGGTGAGGGCGTCAAGGGGGAGCCGGAAGCCCATGGGCGAGTCGCCGGGGACGAGGGCGAGGTGCCCTCGGCGCAATGTCCAGCGCGTAGTAGCCCAGGCGTGCTCGTGGCCGGGAACGGCGCCCGGCCCGGCGTCGTGCACCGGGTGCAGGGGGAGGGCCCAACCGACGGGGCCGCCCCGGCCGGCCGCGTCTAGGGCGGCCACAGCGGCCAGCCGGGCATCGCTCGAGGCCAGGGCGGGGGCCACGGGCGAGATATCGGTGGCCGGGGGTTCCCCCCCGGGCAGGCGGGCCTCGACCATGAGACGGTGCAGGGGGTCCTCGTAAGCGGGGGTGCAACAGCCCGCCGGGAGCGCCAGGGATCCGGCGATGGCGGCCGCCAGAGCGCCGGCGTCCGCGCCGGTATGTCCGTGAGGGGGCACCTTACCGGTGCCGGGAGCAGCGGGCGCACCAGGGCCAGGGCCCTCGGCCGCCGCCGTCGCGCCTGGGCCGGCCAGGACAGCCCTGGCCAGCAGGGAGGGGTCGTCCCAGAGGGGCGCACCGTCGGCCCGCCAGAGCACGGCTATCTGCCACCGGGGCAGCGCTTCGCCCGGGTACCACTTACCTTGCCCGAAATGGACCAAGCCCCCGGGGGCGAACCGTTGGTGCAGGCGCCAGGCGAGAGCCTCCGCCCGGGCCCTTTTTTCGGCGCCGTCGGGCGCCGTGGTCCATTGCTCCGACTCCATGTCGTCGGTGGCCACGAAGGTGGGCTCCCCGCCAAGGGTGAGGCGGACGTCGCCCGCGGCCAGTCGCTTGTCCACCTCATGGCCGAGAGCGTCGATGCGCCGCCACTGCTCTTCGGAGTAGGGCAGGGTGACGCGGGGCGGGCCGGCCAGGCGGTGGACGGCATTGGAGTGCTCGAGGGTGACCTCGCACGGCTCGGTGGCCCCCGATATCGGGGCCGCCGTCGACGGGTGGGGCGAACACACGAGGGGGATGTGGCCCTCGCCGGCCAGGAGGCCCGAGGTGGGGTCGAGACCGACCCATCCCGCCCCCGGCAGGTAGGCCTCGGCCCAGGCGTGGAGGTCGGTGAAGTCGGCCGCCGGGCCCGCCGGCCCGTCCAGGGGCGTCTCGTCCGCCCGCAGTTGCACCAGGTAGCCCGACACGAAGCGGGCGGCGAAGCCCAGGCGGCGCAGGACCTGGACCAGCAACCAAGCACTGTCGCGGCACGACCCGAGCCCTTTCTCGAGAGTCTCGTCAGGGGTCTGCACGCCCGGCTCCAAACGGGTGGTGTAGACGACCGAACGGGAGACGAGCTGGTTGAGGGCGACGAGGAACTCGACAATGGCCTGGCCGTCGGGGCCAGGCCAGTCGGGCCGCCGGGACCGGTCCTGCAGCCACCGGCCGAGCACGGGGCTGGGCTCGTCGACGGAGAAATAGGCGGCCAGCTCCCGGCCTAGCGCGGGGTCGTAGGCGAACGGGTAGCGAGCCGCCCGCTCCTCCACGAAGAAATCGAACGGGTTGACGATGACCAGGTCCGCCACCAAGTCGACTGTGACCGTCAACTGGCGCGCTGGTTGCGGGAACACCAGCCGGGCCAGGTGGTTGCCGAAAGGGTCCTGCTGCCAGTTGATGAAATGGTCGGCCGGGGTGACCCTCAGCGAGTAGGACAGGATGGGCGTGCGGCAGTGGGGAGCGGGCCGGAGGCGCACGATGTGGGGCGAAAGCCTCACCGCCCGGTCGAACTGGTACGACATGCGGTGTTCGAGCGCTACCCGGATGCTCATTTAGGCCGGAGGCTCATGCCGGGAGGAGCACGGCCGAGGGCGACGGCTCCATCTGGAAGTAGGTGGTCACCAGCAGTTGGTGCAGTTTGCCCAGGCCCTGCTGCAGCTGGTCGGCGTACTCGTGCAGGGCCGCCGCCGACGACCTGCCCGCCGCCAGCGAGCCAATGTCGGTCTCCTCGAGAAGCTGCTGCAGCTCGGCGCAGCCGGCCATCGGGTCGTTGTGCCGGCACAGTTCGAGCAGGGCCCGGGATATCTCGATCAGGCAGCGCTCGACCGAGCGGGGCAGCTGCGCGTCCCGGAGCAGGAACTGCAGCGCCGCCGGCCCCGACACCATCGGCCCCGCTATACGGCGGAACATCTGATGGGCGCTGAGCGAGCGCAGCACCCCCATCCACATCAGGTCGGTGTACGGGCTGGAGACGTCGCGCTGGGCGAGCAGGGTACCGGCCTGCACGTCGAGGACGCGCGTCGTCATGTCCGCCCTCTCCAGGCCGCGCCCGATCTGGAGGAAGGCGTAGGTGTCGTCGTGGCTCATGGTGCCCTCGAGCACCCCCGAGAACAACTGGCACTGGCTGATCAACTTGGCTGTCCAGGCTAGGCGGGTACGGCGGTCGACGGCCTCGTGGCGCGTCTTGGCCGCCCACAGGTGGAGCTGGTTGAGCACCTCCCAAGCCTCGCTGGGCACGACCGCCTGGGTCACCCGTAGGTTGGCGTGGGCCTGGGCGATGGAGGCGACGACCGACCCCTGGTGCTCGGCGCTGGCCGCCAGGAAGTCCACAACCTTCTCCTCGCTGGCCCGTATATGGCGGTGGTGGAAATCGTCACCGCTCCCGGTCACCGCCAACAGCGGCGCCCAGCCCACGCCGGCGGCCTTGGGCAGGTCCAGGAAGAGCTCGGTGTGGACGTGGACCAGCCGGGCGGTGGACTCGGCCCGCTCGATGTAGCGCCCGGCCCAGTACACCGACTCGGCCACCCTCGACAGCAGCATGGCGCCCTCCCGGTTCACGACTGGGGCTCCCGCTTCATGACTGGGACTGGCCCTGAGCGGGCACGACGGTGGGGTCGATGACCCAGGTGTCCTTGCTGCCCCCGCCCTGCGAGCTGTTGACCACCAGGGAGCCCTCCTTCAGCGCCACCCGCGTCAGGCCGCCCTGGGTCACGTAGGGGACCGGGCCGACGAGGACGAAGGGGCGCAGGTCGAGGTGGCGGGGTACGACGCGCCCGGCACAGAGGGTGGGCGCCGTGGAAAGCCTGATGATCGGCTGGCCGATGTAGTCGCGAGGGTTGGCCTCGACCCGCTGGCGGACGTCGTCCTTGTCGGCCTGGGTCGCCCTCGAGCCGATGAACACGCCGTACCCACCCGACTCGTTGGCCGGCTTCACCACCATCTCGTCCAGATGGGACAGCACATGGCGGCGGTCGTCTTCCCGGTGGCAGAGCCAGGTGGGGACGTTAGGGATGAGGGGTTCCTCGTCCAAGTAGTAGCGGACCAGGGCGGGCACGTAGGCGTAGACCACCTTGTCGTCGGCTACCCCGGCTCCCGGGGCGTTGGCAATGGCCACCTTTCCCGCCCGCCAGGCGCGCATGAGCCCGGGGACGCCGAGAGCGGAGTCACGCCTGAACACCTCGGGGTCGAGGAAAAGGTCGTCGACCCGGCGGTAGATGACGTCGACGCGGACGAGCCCGCCGATGGTGCGCAGGTACACACAGTCGTCGTCGACCACGAGGTCCTTTCCCTCCACGAGGTGGGCGCCCATCTGTTGGGCGAGGAAGGCGTGCTCGAAGTAGGCGGAGTTGAACACGCCGGGCGTGAGCACGGCGATCACGGGCGTCTCGCCCGGGCGCGGCGACAGGTCGGCCAGCAGACCGGCCAGTTTGTTGGGGTAATCGTCGACCGGCTGGATGTCGAGGTCGCGGAACAGGTCGGCGAACACCCGCTTGCTGATCTGGCGGTTCTCGAGCATGTACGAGACGCCGGACGGCACCCGGAGGTTGTCCTCGAGCACGTACATGGTCCCGTCCACGTCACGCACGAGGTCGGAGCCGCAGATATGGGCCCATATGCCCTGCGACGGGCGGGCGCCCTGGCACTGGGGACGGTAGTTGACCGACGAGGCCAGAAGTTCGGCCGGGAACACGCCGTCGGCCACCACTTGGGCCGGGCCGTACAGGTCGGCGATAAAGAGGTTGAGGGCGATCAGGCGTTGGACGAGCCCGCGCGATATCCGCTCCCATTCCTGGGTCGATATCACGCGCGGGATCACGTCGAAGGGCCAGGGCTGGTCGATATTGGCGGCTTCGCTGTAAACGGTGAAAGTGATCCCCATCGACCGGACGGCCAGTTCGGCCGCTCCCTGGCGAGCCGCCAGCCCGGGCCCGAGCGACACCAGGTAACGCACCACCCCGTCGCAGGCATGGCGGGGCCGGCCGTCGAGCAGCAGTTCGTCCCAGCACCCCGGGCTCCCGTAACCGTCCCACATGCTCAGCTCACCGGGAGCAAGGACCTGAAAGCTTCGCATCGTGGTCAACACTACGACTCCCCGCCGGCCGCTCGAGACGGGTCGCGTTGCGTGTTGATGAACTTAATTCGCCCGTTTACCCGCCGGTGGGCTCGATATCAGGGGGCTGCTTACAGAGTTGGGCCGGTTGGCCTCCCCCCTGCTCGCACTCCGGCGGGCCGGACCTGTTGGCCGCGGCCACCAGCTCTCAAGTCGACGCCGTTTGCACCGAAGGTGTCTGGACAGGCAAAAGGATCACCGTCAACCTGTTGAAATCTACAAATGGGGGCAGCACTTTCGGCCCCGGCCACCTACTGCCTTTCAACTCGGTGGGGGCGGCTGCGGCCACGGGCCCCTCCACCGTCGCGGTCGGTGCCACGGTGCCCCACACCACCACGGACGACGACACCCTGGAGA
Organism: Acidimicrobiales bacterium; assembly: GCA_049522375.1. Taxonomy (GTDB): domain Bacteria; phylum Actinomycetota; class Acidimicrobiia; order Acidimicrobiales; family Palsa-688; genus Fen-671. The sequence continues at coordinate 12,185 of JBEKNX010000042.1, forward strand.
TGAGCTTCGACGGTGGGACCTCGTGGCAGCTGGTTTACAGCCATCCCGGCGACGGGTGGCTGGAACTGGGGTTCACCACGCTCGACCAGGGCGTCGCCATCGCCTCTGCCCCCCCGGACCAGCGCAACACGATGCTTTTCACCACCGACGGCGGGAGGCATTGGGCGCCGGTGAGCTTCTGAGCGAGCCTCGTTCGACCTGCCGGTCATGGAGCTGCCCTGACTGGCCGTGCACCCTAGCGCCGAGTGCCGGGTGCCTAGCCTGGGCCTCGAATGGTGCCGTCCGAGCAGTCAAACCCGGCGTCTCAGGAGGGGGACTGGCCGTACGAGGGGAACATCGGTGGGCCGGCCATTGCCCCGCCGGTCGATGCCGCCCACGGGCTTTCATCGTTGCGCCCGTTCCACCATCGAAATTACCTCCTGGTGTGGTGGGGCGGAATGGTCTCGGTCATAGGTTCTTGGATGCAGACCGTCGCCGTTGGGGCATTGGTCGTGGCGCACACCGGGAAGGCCACCTGGGCGGTGGTGATCGCGGCGGCCGGGTTCTTGCCCATCGGGCTGCTCTCGCCGGTCGGGGGCGCTCTCGCCGACCGCGTCCCCCGCCGAGCGGCCCTGGTCGCCGGCAACCTGCTCGCCGGTGCCGTCGCCCTCACCATCGCCCTCTTGGTGGCGGAAGGCTGGGACAGCGCCGGCATCCTGGCCTTGCTCGTTATGGTCCAGGGGTCCGTCAGCGCCATGGTCGGACCGTTCGAGCAGGCCATACTCCCCGACCTGGTGCCGCGACCGGAGTTCCTCGCCGCCGTTTCACTCAACTCCGCCCAGTTCAATCTCGGGCGTGTCGTCGGCCCGGCGCTCGCCGGAGTGACGATCGCCGGCTTTGGCTACCCGGTGGCGTTCCTCGCCAATGCCGCGTCCTTCCTGGCCGTCGTCGTGGCGCTCCTCTTCGTGCGCCTCTCCCCCCCGTCCGGGCGCGCCGAGCAGACTGGGCTGTTGGAGTCCCTGCGGATGGGCCGCCGGGCGGCGCGTGCGGAGCCGGGCTGCCGCGCCGCCATCGGCACGATAGTGGTCGTAGCGCTGCTGGCCTCTCCCTTCATCGCTCTCGTGCCGGCGATGGCGCACCGCCTCACCCATGACGGGGCGCGGGGGATCGCCTCGGCGACGGGACTGCTCACGACCGCCCAGGGGATCGGCGCCGTCGCCGGCGCCCTCGCCCTCGCCCCCCTCGCCGCTCGCTTCGGCAGGGGCAGGACGCTCACGACCAGCCTGGCCGTCCTGCCCCTGGTGCTTGCCCTTTACGGCTTCGCCCCTTCTCTGGCCTGGGCCGTCCCCGCCCTGTTCCTGGTCGGCCTCGTCTACATCAACGTGCTGTCCGGTCTGTCCACCGTCGTGCAGCTGCGCGCCCCCACGGAGCTTCGCGGCCGAGTCCTCAGCCTTTACCTCGTCGCGCTGGGTGTCGCGTACCCGGTCGGTTCGCTCGTCCAGGGGCCGTTGGCAGATACGGTCGGCCTGGCCTGGAGCACTGCCGGCGCGGCCGTTCTGTTGGCAGTCGCCCTGGCTGTGTTGCGCGTGGCGCGACCGGGCGTCTTCCAGGTACTGGCCGCACCGGCGCCGAGAGAGGTGCCAAGCCGGGGCTGACCTATGATCTCCCACTGCTCGCCACAAGGGCGCGCCCATCCCTCGGCGAACCGCGGAGGGCACAGGTCGCAGGAGCAACCGGAGCCGTCATATGGACTCGATCGAGCGGGTAGGGGCAGCTGTAGAGCTACGCCAACCCGACCGCGTACCGGTGGACCTGCACAACTTCCAGCTGGCCGCCTATGTGACCGGCCTGCCGATGTCGCAGGTGTTCCGGGACGGTGCGCTGCTGGCCGACGCCATGCTCACGGCCTGGCGCGAGTTCGGCCACGACATGGTCCTGTTGGAGAACGGCACCGGCTGCAATGCTGAGGCGTGCGGCGTGGAGGTCCACTACCGCGACGACAGCGCGCCGGTAGCCGGGCGGCCTGTCCTCAGGTCCCTGGCCCAGGTGGCCGACCTGAAGGTCCCCGATCCCTACACCACTTTCCCGATGTCCGAGATCCTGAAGGCGACACGCATACTCGCCCGCGAGCTGGGCGACAAAGCCTGGATCTGCGCCCGGGCCGACCAGGGCCCGATGGACCTGGCCGCGCAGCTTCGGGGCATGAACGAGTTCATGATGGACCTGGGCGCCGGCGAGGAAGAGGATCTTGTCCACGCCCTCCTCGATTACGCCCGGCGCGTGGCGACTCGCTACGCCTACGCCCTTATCGAATGCGGAGGGCGCTCCACCTCGATCGGCGAGCCGATGGCGGGGCCGGCCATGATCTCGCCGCGCCACTACCGGAGGTACCCCTGGGAGCACGAGCGCCGTATGGTGAGGGAGCTGAAGGAGCAGGGGATTATCCTGCACGTTCACATTTGCGGGAACACCGAGCGGATCACGGACGACTTCATTTCCACCGGGGCCCAGGTGCTGGAGATCGACCACAAAACAGACGCCGCTCGCATCAAGACCTCAGCATCAGGCCGTACGTGCCTGCTCGGCAATATCGACACCAACCTCCTCGTGTTCGGGACCCCCGGGGAAATTGACGCCGCCTGTCACGAGCTGATCGATATCTGCAAGCCCGGCGGCGGGTTTATCCTCGGCCCCGGGTGCGCCATGGCCCCCACCACGCCGGCCGACAACGTCCATGCCCTGGTCGAGTCGGCCAGGAAGTACGGCGGGTACGGCCGGGCGGGCTAGCGGCTGCGGCCCCGCCGGGACTTCTTGCCACCGCCCCAGGCCCGAGGTAACGTTTCGCTGACCAAGCGGTGCAAAAGATGCGAGGTGTCATGTTCAAGACCGTTCTTGTCGGTGCCGACAGTTCCGTAACCGCGTCCCGCGCCGTGAGCACGGCGGTCGAACTCGTGAAGGCGTTGGGCGGCACCTTGCACGTGATCACGGCCTACAAGCCTGCGGGCCCGCCCCGCATGGACAAACTGCCCGAGGAGTTCTTCGACCGCGTAACGGACCCCGCCGACCTCTTGCTCGAGAAGCTGCGCGCCAGCATCTCGAGCGAAGGAGTGGAGGCGAAGTACTACCCCGCGGCCGGTGACGCCGCCGAAGCGATCGTCCGTGTCGCCGACCAGATCGGTGCCGACCTGATAGTGGTGGGCAACAAGGGCATGAAGGGCGTCCGCCGTGTCCTCGGCAGCGTCCCGAACTCCGTGGCCCACCAGGCCAACTGCTCGGTGCTCATCGTCGATACCGTCAGCGACAGCTGAGGGACCGGTGGGGGGCCATGTTCAGGACCGTTCTCGTCGCCGCCGACAGTTCCGAGACGGCGGCTCGCGCCGTCAGTACGGCAGCCGAGCTCGTGCGGGCGTTGGGCGGCAACCTGCATATCGTGACCGCCTACAAACCCGAGCCCGTCAGGGTCGACAAGCTGCCTAACGAGTTCTCCACCACGCGGCCCGACCCCGCCGACGTACTGCTCTCGGACCTGCGCCTCGCCGTCGAAAACGCGGGGGCCAAGGCGGAGTACCACGCCGCCAAGGGCGATCCGGCCGAAGCCATCGTCCGTGTCGCCGACCAGATCGGCGCCGACCTGATCGTGGTGGGCAACAAGGGCATGAAGGGCGTACGCCGTGTCCTTGGCAGCGTCCCCAACTCCGTGGCCCACCAGGCCAACTGCTCGGTCCTGATCGTGGACACGGTCCCCAAGGCCGAGGACTGGTAGAGCTAGCCGCTGGCCGGCGCCGGGCCCCCGGCTGTGATCTCGGCAGCTGCCGCCCGCAAAACGATGGCCAGCATGGCACAGCCGGCATCCGGGTGCCCGGCGGCGCGCTGAGGCACCCAGCTGGCCCGACCCACCTTAGGCTCCATATCGACGGTCTTGTCGGCCGTGGCCGACGCCGCCAGGGCGGCGAAATGGAGAGCGTCCCCCAACTCGCGACCGGCCCCCAGGGACTCTCGCAAGCTAGTGCACACGGCGTCCAGGCCGTCCACCAGCGTCCTGTCCCCCACCGTGGCTTTGCCCCGGGCCTGGATGCCGGCTGTCGCCGCGGCAAAGGCTCGCTCCAGGACCCCGACGTCGCTGCCGGCGATGTCAGCCACCTCCTTGGCCGCCCGCAGGAAACCGCTGGCGACGAGGGTACCGCTCGTCGAGGGGGCCCTGCGGGCGATGGTGGCGCCGCAGGCCGTTAGCAGCTGGGCCGCCCCCATGCCCTCGTTCGCGGCCAGCACCTCCTTCAGGGCGCGAGAGGCTTCTGACATGGTGATACCGAGGTCCCCGTCCCCGGCGTACCCGTCCAGAAGGTTGAGCTCGTCCGCCGAAGCTTCCAGGGTGGAGGCTGCCGCGGTCAGGGCCCGGACAAGTCTGGCGGGGGCCAAGACGATCACCGCCTGACCACGAAGGGCGACTCGCAAGGAGCGTCGAGGAGCCGGCGCAGCTCCTCGTCGAGCCGCAGGACCGATACGGAGGCCCCCGCCATTTCCAGCGAGGTGGCGTACTCGCCTACCCAAGTCCGGCGCACCGACAGGCCGGCACCGGCCAGCGCGGCGTGGACAGAGCGGTACAGGACGTACAGCTCCTCCTGGGGTGTGGCGCCGAGCCCGTTCACGAGCACCGCGACCTCATCGCCGGTCTGGTAGGGCAGGTCGCGCACGATCTGGTCGACGAGCTGCTCGGCGATCTGATGAGCCGGCTCCAGCGCCCCCCGGCGCACGCCCGGTTCACCGTGGATGCCCATCCCGATTTCCATCTCGCCGGCGGGCAGGCTGAAAGTCGGCCGGCCGGCGGCCGGCACCACGCAAGGCGACAGGGCCACTCCCATCGACCTCAGCCCGGTCTCGGCCCGCTGGACGACGGCCACGACCTGCTCCAGAGTCCCGCCTTCTTCGGCGCGGGCACCTGCCACCTTGTAAAGGAACGCGATACCCGCCACCCCTCTCCGGCGCGCCGCCGAGGCGGCAGGTGCGGAGGCGACGTCGTCGGCGCCGAGGACGGTGGAGACCTCGGTACCCTCGGCGAGAGCGAGCTCAGCTGCCAGGTCGAAGTTCATGACGTCGCCCGAATAGTTGCCGTAGAGGTATAGCACCCCGGCCCCGCCGTCCACGGCTCTGGTCGCCTCCAGGATTTGCTCGGAGCTGGGTGACGCGAAAACATCGCCGATGGCGACACCGTCGGCCAGGCCAAAACCGACGTAACCCATGAACAGGGGGAGGTGCCCGGAGCCTCCGCCGGTAACTATCCCCACTTTGCCTGGCCTGGGAGCATCGGCGCGTACGATCACTCGGTCGGCCGCCGCCCGCAAGGCATCGGGGTGAGCTAGCAGGACGCCCTCGAGCATTTCGTCCACGAAGGCCCTCGGCTCGTTGATGATCTTTTGCATGTTCATTTTCTACTCCAGCCATTCGCTCCCCGTACCACCGGGGGTCCGCAAACTGCCCTCGGTGGCTGGTGGTATT
>JBEKNX010000043.1:0-17874 GCA_049522375.1 Acidimicrobiales bacterium
GGCGAAGCGGTAAAGCGCCCGGCTCACCCGGAGGCTGGTCATGGTGAGGGGGACCGCCGCCACCAGCCCAAGCACTAAGAACAGTGGCTCGATGGTGGCCAGGGCAACGCCGACGGCGACGACGGCGAGCGCCGAGCTGCCCACCGACAACAGTCCGACGGTCATCTGCAGAGGCCTTATGGAAGCGTTGACGATGGCACGCTGGAGCCCGTCATGGAACTTTGGGTCTTCGAAACGGGCTAGGTCGGCGCGGCATGCCGCGTCCACCACCTGCTGCATGGCTGAACGGGCCACCAGCTCGGACAGCAGCCTCTGCAGCTCCGTGCGCACGATCGCCACGACCGAGGCCACGGCGAGCACGACGGCAAGCAGCACCACGGAGGGGACGGCAGACGAGAAGTCCTTCGTCGTGTTGTCGGCCAGCAGCTTGCTCAAGAGCTGCTTGCCGACCAGCACCTGGAGCGCCAGGGCCACACTGCCCACCGCTTGGAGCACCACGTTGAGGACAAGCTGGCCTGGGGCGGCCGCCCACACCAACCGCAAGGCCCCCACCAGCAAGCGGGGCAGGTTACGCAGGTCGCGCTCGACATTCGGGTGGTACAGCTCGTCGATGTCGAAGCTTTCGGAGCTTGCGACGCCTTCCTCGTCGGCCATGGCGTCAGGCTAGCCATTGGGCCTCAAGGCGGCCGCTTGGGCCCACGCCGGACGGCCAGTACCAAGCCCAAGTGTCCCATCGGGGTTCTCCCTGGTCACGGTGCTACCTTGACTGTCGTGGAGGACCGGGTAGGGGCTTACTTCGTGGCCGCAGAGCTGCGGCAAGGTCTGCTCTCGACTTGACGCCCCTGCTGGTAGTCCAAGAGCGCCGCCGGCTCTACCGGGAGGCCATGACGGCTTGTCTAAAGCGACGGCTCGACGCGTTTGACGTCGCCGAAGGTGTGGCGGACGCCGCGGGACTGCTGAGGTTGGCCGAGAGCCGCCACCTGGACCATGCTGTGATCGAGGTGGACGGGGTCCCCTGGGACGTGGCCATGCTGGCGGGGAGCCTGCGCCGTCACAATCCCTCAGTGCAGGTGATCGGGTTGTCGGCTTCGGCGCGGACCTCAGCTATTGAGGGGGCCCGCATCCTGTCCCATGTTGCCGGCCCTGACCAGGTTGCCGAGCTGGTTAGCCCCGGCCACGTCCACGACGTGCCCTTTGTCCTCACCTCCGGCGCGTCAAGCGGTAGCAGTCCCCTGAGCGGGCAACAGCTCCGGGTCCTCGCATTGCTCAGTCTGGGCCTGACGGTCGCCGAAGTGGCCGTCCGCCTGAGCTTGAGCGAACGTGCCGTTGCCAAAGCCAAGGTGGCCATCTTCGCCAAGCTCGGGGTGGCAAGCCAGGCCCGTGCCGTTGCCGGCGCTCTGGCGGCGGGGTGGCTCGGACCAGCAACTGCACCTTCTCCGGAGACGACTGGGGAGCCCTCATGAGCCGGCCGACCTACCGTACGCCGGCCCTGCGTGCCCACCGGTACCGCGGCGACCTGCCCAAGGTCGTGACCGTCCACGACAACCGCTTCCTGGCCCCCGCTTTGTTGGAGGTACTGAAAGGGCAAGCCGAGGTGGTAGGTGATACGGCCTATGGAGCTGCCGCACTGCAACTGGCCGAGATGTTGTCACCTGACGTGGTCGTCGCCGGGGAACTCCTGGGCGACGGTCTCATCGACCACTTCCTTCCTCATCTCGTGCGTGCCGGTACCCGGGTGCTGCTCGTTACCGATACGGTCCAAAGGGAGCGCGCCGTTGAGCTATTGGCCGTCGGCCTCTCCGGCGTGTGTTCGGCGGACGCCGGTCTGGCTGATTTGGCTCAAGCGGTGCTCGATGCTGCCGACGGAGGAGTAGTGCTACCTCCGCCGTTGGCCGCAAGCATCGTCGTTGAGTGGCGCTCCCAGCGGCATCGCGGCGCGGGGAGAGGGATGCCCGAGAAGCTGACGATGCGGGAGATGGAAGTGCTCAACGCCATGGCTGACGGGCTCTCCACCAAGGCGGCCGCCCGGCTGCTGGGGGTGGCCACGAAGACGGTGGAGAGCCACAAGACCAGGGTCTTCGCCAAGCTCGGGGTGCATAGCCAGGCGCAGCTGGTAGCCGTCACAAGTGGCCGCCGCCCAGAGTGGCCGGGTACGATGGGCACCCCGTGAACCGTGACTCCGAGCAACTGCCTGAAGTTGGTCCCGCGTTCGCGCCGCAACAGCCGCTGAAGCTCGACGACGACCGGACGGTGTGGCGGGAGGTGGGCGACGAAGTCGTGGTGCTAGACGTGCAGACGGCCACCTACCTGAGCCTCAACGGTTCGGCCGGGGCCCTGTGGAAGAAGCTGGACGGTGGGGCCACGCCCGTCGAGCTGGTTGCCGAGCTGGTCAGCGCCTACGCCGTCCCTGAGGCTCGGGCCGCAAAGGACGTTGAGGACTTCCTCCGTGCGTTGCGGGACCGCGAGTTGCTCCTGGTCGGATGAGGGTTGCGCCGGCCTGGGCCAAGCCTTGGGCACAAGGGCCCAACCCGTTTGGTCTGACCGAACTGGAAGTGGCGACTGGTCATGTCTTCGGTCAAGTGGACGCGCCGCCCTGGCCCGAAGGGCCTGAAATGGACGGTGGTCCGCTCGACGTCCTGTTTGACGAGGCGCGGCGTATCCTGAGCCAGGGCCGCTGCGTGGTGGCGTTCTCAGGAGGCCGGGACTCTTCGGCTCTCCTGGCATGCTTCCTCCACGTCGCTCGGCGCGACGGGTTCGAGGAGCCTACAGCTATCACCGCCCGCTGGCCAGGCGACGCCGCGGCCGAAGAGTCGGAGTGGCAAGACCATGTAGCCCGAGAGCTGAAGGCCAAGCACTGGGAGATCATTACGCCAGGGACGGACTTCGACCTGCTTGGGCCATTGGCGACTGGGCTGCTGCGTGCCCACGGGCTCCTGTGGCCCGCCCCGGCGGCGGTCTTCCTGCCGATGATTGACGCCGCGGGTGACGGTGTACTCGTAACCGGCGATGGCGGCGACGAAGTATTCGGTACCTGGGGCATGGGGCGGATCTGGAGCGCCGTTAGGCAAGGACGGGGGTTGCGACCGGCCGTGCGGCCGGTCCTGGGGGCTGCGATGCCCGACTGGCTGCGGCGACGGCGTGCCCTGTCTGGCGCCGAGCCCTACCAGAGCTGGCTCACCCCGGAGGCATGGGCGGCGCTGCGGGAGGCGCTGGCGGCCGAAGCGGTAGCGGCAGCTCCGCTGTGGTGGCCCGATTACCTCCGCGAGGTCGGTTCCGAGCGTGGCCTGCGCCTGGCGGAGCGGGCGTTTGCCGCTATCTGCGCTTCCCGGGGAGGCTCGCTGGCCACGCCGCTGAGATCACCCGCTTTCCTCTCCGCCCTGGCTCGCTGCGGTGGGCGGCTTGGACTAGGGGACCGGACGTCAGCGATGCGTGCCTTGTTCTCACCGTTGCTGGACGACACCATCCTGAGCCGGGTCTCCAAGGCCACGTTCGCCGGCGTGCACTGGGGCCCGGCCAGCCGGCAGTTCGCCGAAGACTGGGACGGCACCGGCGTCCCGGCCCGTTGGGTCGACGTAGGTGCGCTGAGGGCCGCCTGGTGCGCGCCGACGCCCGTCTATGGCGCGGCGCTGCCGTTACATGCTGCGTGGCTTGTCACCCATCCCGAGGCTGGGCCGGGCACCCCTAAGGGGGTCGTGCCCCTGCAACCGTAGTCCCGCGCGTCTTAGAGTTCTCTTAGCCCCCTTAGAACGGGCTCGGGCATGACAGGCCAGACCAACGTGCCTCGTTCTAGTGAGGGTAATGCGCGAGTGCCGACCTCCGGTAAGCCGGGGCGGGGACCAGCTGAGCTACGTCCTCGATCTAGAATGGAGAAACTCCAGTGTCTGACAACGAAAAGTACGAAGCACCGACAATCACGGTGCTTGGAGAAGTGACCGACCTGACCAAGATGCCTGCTAAGAGTGGCTCTGTTCCCGACTTTATCGTTGCCGGCGAGCACCCCACCCGCGGCGGTAGCTGATCGCAGTTCGCGAGAGTGGGACCCGTGCGATGTCCGGGTCCCACCTGTCTGACGACGTCCTCATCGCCGACAATGAGTCGGGCAGCGTTGTCTTGCGCCTCCGCGGCGGTGTCTACTTCGAGTTAGACCGCTCGGCGACCGAAGTTCTTCGGCTTGCCCAGTCACTGGGCCCAGCGGGAGCGGCCGCGGCGTTGGCAGCACGGCATGGCAAACCTGTCGCTTTGGTACGTGCCGATGTCGACCGCGTGCTCGGCGTCATGAGCCGTACGGCCGCGTCCGCGACCACCCGAGTTCGACGCCCAACCAGGCGGGGCACGGTGTCGGTGGCGCGGGGATGGTCGCGGCTCGCTTTCGATATGAAATTGGCCACGATCTACGCCACGGCAGTAGTGGTGACTGTCGAGGTCCTTCTCCGGCTCCAACCCATCGACCGGGCTAGTCGGTGGCTCAGGGCACCTCTGTTTGATGGGAGCGACGACGTCGACTTGCCACCGCTCGACGGCTCGTGCTTGACCGACCGGGAGCGGCGCCTGCTTGGCGCCTTGGCCTGGGTGCAACGGGCCTGGTTGCTCGACCCAACCTGTCTGAGGCGGGCCTTGGCCTCTGGTTGGGTCCTGCGGCGCCACAAGCCCCATTTATGCCTGGGCCTTACTGGTAGCGACGAAGCGTTGGCGCACGCTTGGCTGGTCCTGGAAGGTCACGCGCTGGACGGGCTGCCCGGAGCGCCGCTGTTCAGGCGAGGCGAGCGCCAAGGCGGGGCCGGCGGGCATGGCTGACGAGGCTGGCTGGAGTTCTGCCACGCCGGGGACCGACTTACCCCGTGGTCTCGCCGAGGTCTATTACTGCGCTGGCCTCCGGGTCAGCTCGCCTCTTCCGTTGGCGGCCAGAATGGTGGACGGGCCGGCTGACGTTGTCGTCGTACGGGGGGAGGACCGACCGGTCCCCGGTGAGCGGCCGTCCGAGGAAGTTATCGCCGAGCGGGTCGTCGATGGCTGTGCGTGGTACACGTTCGCCCAACGTGGGGAGGAAGTGGTCGGCCGGTTTTATGGCTTGGCCGACTTCGAGATCGACGGCTCGGGCCAGCGGGTCACCTACTACCGGGACCCGGCGGCCCGTGACCTGGTGGCCATCCTCATCCCCGGCAGTCTCGTGGCCTACCTGTTGTCCTCGGCTGGCCGTCTCGTGCTCCACGCCAGCGCCGTCGAGGTCGATGGGGCAGCGTTGGCTTTCGTGGGGTTTAGTGGCCAGGGCAAGACGACGGTGGCCACGCTGCTGTGCGCCGAAGGCTACCCATTGGTCACCGATGACCTGCTGCCGGTGGACACGGGGCCTGAAGGTGTGACATGTGCCCCGGCCGGCATTGAGCTGCGGGTGCGTGAAAAGGTCGAAGCGCTTTTGGAGCGCTTCAGCTCGGGTGCGGTCCGGGGCCGGACCCTCGACGACCGCCATGCCGTGGCCCCCCTGGCCACAAGTGCAGAACGCCTGCGGCTCGCCGCCCTGGTCATCCCGTGGCCAGACCGGGCCGCCAGTACGGTCAGCGCCCGTCGTTTGCCGCCGGGAGAAGCCGCCCTGCTCCTTGCTCGCTGCCAGCGCATCGAGGGCTGGACCGCTCCTAGCCAGCTGCGCGCCCAGTTCAAGTCCATAAGCGCGGTCGTGGCATCGGTGCCGGTCTTCGAGATGCAAGTCCCTTGGGGACCTCCTTTCCCGACCACCCTGGCCGAGCAGGTCGTGGCGGCTGTACGAGCAGAGCCTGCCGTTGTCCCGGGCAGTGCCGGCATCGACGCCTGACTGAACCGGCTTCGGCGCCCTTCCGTCGGCGGCACGGCTCGTCCCTTTGGGTGCCACCGCCGGCCGCTAGGCAACGCCCCCTGCACGTTGGAGATCGATCACCCGCTCGACCTCAACAACGCCAAGGACATGGGCACGGGGGCTGAGCACACGTACCGGCGCAGCGGCCCCGAACCTCGCGATCTATGTCTCCAGCATTTGAAATACCGTTTCCATGCACGTGGGAGGCACCAGGAGCCGGTTGTCGGGACCGAACAACGGCGTTTGCTGCCTATCTTCAGGTGTGCAGGGCCGGCGCCAAACACACTGGAACTGCGCGGCCACGGCGGTATCGCTGAAGCGGAAGTTGCTGTGCTCGATGACAAGGTACCGACCAGGCTTGAGGCATCGGGCGAGGTCGGTGATGGTGGCCTCAAAGGCCTCGAAAGTAATCCGATGGGAGCAGGACTCCGGATGGTCGACACCGAGGTCGCCGTGCCGGAATACCGCCATGCACAAGATCGCGTCGTACCGTCCTGACACTTCAGGTTGGGAAGTACTTGCACGTTGGAACTCAAGACGCTCGTCCCCAAGCCGGCGCTTACGTCGGTTGCAGTCGGCGATGTTGCCACGACTTATGTCGATGCCCTTGACGTACGCTGACGGGAAATAGTGACGCAGCGAGAGCACCTCTTCCCCCGTTGAGCACCCGAACGACAAAAGACGGACATCACCACTATCACCGATCCACCGGCGTAGGTTGACAAACACTTCCGGGTAGCGGTCCAACTGGGTGTCGTTGTGCGGCTGAAAAAGGTTCGCTGGACGCGTGAGCCTCAAGGACCAGGAGCGCCGGACCGTTGTGCTCGTTACTAGCTGGCGAAGAAGCCCGGCGCCACGCGCCAGCTTGTGAGCCAGCCTCGCCAATGAGCTCCCGCTTGCTGACGTCGACGTGGCGCTAGTGTAGTGTCTCACCGTCAACTTGCCGCTTGGCGGAGGGCCACTCTGCCCCGGCGGACCTTCTCTAGGATCTGTTCGGCGCTGGCCGTCCACACGAAAGGTTTGGGGTCGGCGTTGTGGGCCTCCAGGTAGGCGAAGATGGCGGCCACGAGGTCGGGCACGGAGCGGAGCAGTGACGGCTGGGGACGACCCCCATCTCCAGGGACCGTCCTTCTTCGCGCATCCCCTCGACGTAGAGGGCCAAGGCCTCCTCGGCGTTCGCGGTGGCCTCCTCCAGGTCCTCGCCCTGGGTGTGCAGGCCGGGCAGCTCGGGCGCGTAGGCGTGGTAGCCGCCTTCCGGCTCGGGCTCGAAGACGAACTCCACGTCGCGGGCAGGTTCCACAACTCCAAGGTTAGGCGTCCCGTCCACAACGCGACAGCCCTGATGGGTAGGCGTGCCGTCGCCGCCCAGGCACGTGAGCCTTCCCCATGCCGGGCCTGCTCGAACATGGTGCCTTCACGTTGCCGGCGGTCGAGCTCCCTCAACGCCTGGCCGTACCGTCCGGCGGGGCGCCTAGGCCACGGTCATCGGCAGCGACGTCGCTTGCCACTGGGATGGGACCACCCCTTTGCCAACAGCATGGGACCACCTTCAGCCCGCACCGTCCGGTCGGAACCGATGATCCCCCGGCTGGCGAGCCTGTCAACCCTTGGGCCTGAGCGTCCCCTTGTTGTTCCCAGCAGGAAGGGTCGGCCGCAACAACCAGCTATGGCCGGTTTCCCGTCAGCCGCTGTTTAGGAGGCGAGGCCTCGGCGGTGGGCGTACGCGACTGCCTGAGACCGGTCGCGGCTGTTGGTTTTGGTGAAGATATGGTTTATGTGGGTCTTGACTGTGGCCTCGCTCACATAAAGCTGCTTGGAGATCTGCGGGTTCGATAACCCCGCGGCCATGAGCCGCAGCACCTCGACCTCGCGTTCGCTCAGGCCGTCCGGCGGCGCGCCCGTGACTGTCGCCGCCAGCGTGGAGGTTTGTAACAGGCGGGCTTGGACTTCGGGGTCCATAACGGCTTGGCCGGCAGCTGCCGCCTCCAGGGCACGCCGGATGTCATCTCGACCGGCGTCTTTGGTGAGATAGCCGATCGCACCTGCTCGCAACGCCCCGACAATAGAGCCATCATCGGCGTAGGTGGTGAGCACGACGACGCGCGTCGCCGGGTGAGCCTGCCGGATGCGTCTGGTGGCTTCGATGCCATCGCCCCCTGGCATGCGTAGGTCCATAAGGACGACGTCGGGTGCCTTCTCCTCAACCAGGGCCACAGCTGCATCTCCGCTCGAGGCGGCACCGACCACCTCGAAACCGGGCAGGGTCTCGATGAGGGTAACGAGGCCTTCTCGCACCGCCGCTTGGTCGTCAGCCACGACGACCCTCATGCCGGGACCGCGATCTCAACTGTCCAGCCCGAGGTCGTCGGCTCAGCGCGGAACCGGCCGCCGACAAGCTCGATCCGTTCGCGCATGCCTCGCAAGCCGAAGCCGCCTCCGGTGCCGGCCACATCGCCCGCGGCGACTGTCCTGGTGGCCCCGTTGTCCACCACGAGGACGGTTGTCTCGGGGGTGAAGTCGAGGCGAACGGAGACTTCGGTCCCGGGCGCGTGCTTGCGAGCATTAGTCAGCGCCTCCTGCGCGGCGCGGTACACGGCCAGCCCTGGGTCGGTGCCAAGGACCCGCGGCTGGCCTACGACTGTGAGCCGGGCACCTTCACGCGCCGCAAGGGCGGCGAGCTGTTCGGCCAGGTCAACAGGCTCGTCTCTCAACGCATGGACTGCTCGGCGGGTCTCCTCCAGCCCCTCGACCGCCAGCCGCCGCGCTTGTTCCACTAGGCGTCGGGCTTTGTCTTGGTCCCCGTGGGTTTCCAGGACGGCGTCGGCGGCCTCGAGCTGGACCGACAGCGCCCCCAGTGAGTGGGCCAGGACGTCGTGGATCTCCCGCCCGAGGCGGTTCCGTTCGGCCAGGGCAGCCGCCCGGTCCCGTTCGGCGTCGGCCCGCACCCGCTCGGCCAGCAGCTGCTCGGCCTGATAAGTCCGGGCCTGGTACTGGCGACGGCTCGCCCCGATCATGAGCGCCGCTACCGCCGAGAAAGCCCCCTCGGCGATGACCTCACCGGGGACGGGGCCACCGAGGGCCAAGACCGATATGACGAGCGAGCCGAACCCGACCGCCCCGACCGCGATGGCCGGCTCGGCTTCAAAAGCGATGGCTGCGCCGAGGCAAGTAATGGCGACGAAGGCGACCGCGAAAGGGCTGTAGCCGGCCAGGGAGCCGCCCGCCACCGACAGCACGGCCAGGCAAGCCCAGGTCACCCTGGGAGGGGCGGCCAAGCGCCGGCTGGCCATCCAAGCCAGCCATGCGCTGCCCGCGAGGCCCATGAGGGCCGGCGCCGCCCACGCCCGACCGGGGACTTGCGGCAGGAGTTGGTTGGCGGTGCCCCACAGTATTGCCGCTAAGCCAGCCACGCGGGCCAAGGTCAGCGCCCGGGCCGACCGTGTGCCCCACAACGAGCGCCACGAGAGCTCCACTCCCGACATGATCCCACTCCCCATGGCCGTGCGCAGCACCGGTTCGCTCAGGCCAGGGCTGAGCTTTGGCGGAGCCCGCCACGGGGGATGACCGCCCCGGAGCGGACGGCTTTGATGTACAGGGCGCCGGTCCGGCTGGCCACCTCGGCTAAGGCCATCAGTATGAAGGCGGCGACCCACGCCTCACCCGAGGTGATGTGGTGCAGAGCACTGAAGCGCTCGACCGCCGGCCGGCCGCCGTTGCTCACCCAGATCGAGAAAGCCATGCGGGCGCCGATGCCGAGCACCCAGAGCACAGCTGCCGTCACACCCGCCTTGGCGAAGGCGGTCTCGCCCACCCGGCGGACACTGGTGGCGAACCCAGCCAAGAGGCCCAGCACGGACCCGGCACCAAGAAGAGCAGCCTCAAGTAACGGGTCGTTCCCAGCTGTGGGGATAGTGCTGAGGAACTGTGATGCCGCCCAAAGCGTCATGGCGATAGGCACCACCAGGCGGACGACGGTGATCTTGTGCCCCCGGACCTGCAAGACAACCAGGCCTACAAGGGCGATGTTCATTAGGTAATCAGTGATCGTCATGTACCTAAGTGTCTGCGTTCCCGGGGAAGGAGGCATCGCCTCTGGGGTTGACTGCCGGTTTGATCTGCCTCTCCACCCCACAGGGCGCGCGGTCGGGAACTCTCGCAAAGACGAGAGTCGAGAGGTCCGTCCTGGGGGGCTTGTGCGCGGTAGTAGCGGTAGTAGCCTGCCTGTCCGGGTTTCGGCTGACGCTGGCGCGGCGAGGCGGGGAGCGGACCAAATTGGTCAACTACCTCGGGCTGGCAAGTCGACGCCGTCCCCTCGGCTCTAAGAGGCGCCGAGCGACCCGTACGGCGGCCTTTTGCCTCTAGGGCACGGGCTTTGGCCTCCGGCTCTCCCGACGCCGCCGCCCCCCTGCCACGGTGCGGGGTCGCGAGCACGCACTGCGCGCAAGAGCCAACCGTCGTAGCTACGTCGCCGCCCAGATTAGGCGCACGGCCCGCCTGGCCAAGGGCAAACTACCTCCGGGGGGAACACACGTAGCCCTCGGACGAGCAGTACCGGTTCAGAAGGAGGAGAGATGAACAGAGCTAATAGGAACAGGTTGGCTGTGCTGTGCGCGGCCACGGCCAGCCTTACGGTGTCCCTGCCCGCGCAAGCTGGCGCCGTCCCGAGCCTCGCGCCCAGACAGCCGTCGGCGGCGCCTACCAATTATCTCCGGGCCCAGGTCATCGCAGCTATGTCCGTGGCGGTGGGCAACTCGCTGACAGGAGGCGGAGCCGGGACCAAGACCGGGTATGCCATTAGCGCCAACGGCATCAGCGGCAACTGGGCGACGGGCAAGTACAGCATCGATTTCGTGATAATCACGACCAGCAGTCAAGCCGAGACCGGCACCGTGGCCTTCAAGGTGGTGGCGCCGAGCAACCACGTCGTTTACCAGTACTCATGGGGATCCGAGACCCTGCCCAAGGGGGTCGACTGGTTTACTACGGTGGCGAAGGGCGACTACACCGCCCCCGGGGTTTATTTCGCTGAGTGGTATTTCGGCAGCAACCTTGACGGCTGGGAGCCGCTCAACTTCGGCGCTTGAGGGGCCCGGTACTGACCAGTTCGGCCTTGTCGGTCAGCCTGCGCACTTCTGACCGCGGAAAGGGCTCCAATTACGAGGTGCGGGCCATACGCACGGACCACGGTGCCCTTGACTGCGTGCCCCGTCAGGTCAAGCGCGACCCGGCGGGGCGCCAGCGGCCAGCGCGCACGAGCCCGCCCTCGACTTGGCCGAAGTCCGAGTTCACTGGCCAATCGACGCTCGGCGTCTTCGTCCGGGCCTCGTCTCGTCAAACGCTGCGGCTCTGTTGCGGTGTGACGCTGCTGACAAGGTGACGGGGCTGACGGCCGTCGAGCTCGACTCCTGTGTCGCCGCCGCCCTGACATCCCGCCTGAGCGGGACCAACCTCACCGTTGTGTGCGCCGACGCCACCCGGACGGCGCCCGAGGGCGACCGGTTCTGGTCCGTGGTGAGCTTCTCCATGCTCCACCATGTGGCGGCGTCCCTCCGCTCGGCCGCCCCCAGCCCTTGCCCACCTACATTGACCACCACCTGCTCGAGCACAGCCTGGTCTGGGCTGGCGCCCGTTACGCCCCCGGCCCGTCTTCTCCATCAGGCCCGCCGACCTGGCCCGCGCCGGCTCGACCACCGTCGTGGCCGTGGCCAAAGACCGGGGTTACGCTGGGCTTTAATTGCGTAGCCCCCGTTGCCCATTTTTTGTAGTTACGTTAACGTAATGTTAAGCGGTGGGTACCAGCTAATAAATCTTGACTAAATGCGTCTGAAACGGGTAAGGTAGACCGAACGGCGAAACGGTGGAGCTGTTGCAGTGCGGAAACTGCGGTCGGTACCTTTTATCTAAGGCCAGAAGACTATCTACGGCACCGAGGGCCCCTCGGCGAGTTTTGGGGTCCTTTGTTATGCACGCGGGAGGTGAGGGCTATGACCGAGGATTTGTCATACCTGACGACCAACACTTTGGTAATCATGCCTACGTACAGGGAGGCAGCGAACATCGTCAAAGCGCTGGTGGCGGTGCGGACCGCCCTGGAGCGGGCCACGGTCCTGGTGGTGGACGACGAAGGCCACGACGGGACGGCCGACGTGGCCGAAGAAGTGGGCGTGCGGCTGGGACGAGTTGAGGTATTGCGGCGACCGGCCAAAGGTGGCCTGGCCAGCGCATATAAGGTGGGTTTCACCTGGGGCCTGGACCGGGGGTACCAGGTCCTGGTGGGCATGGACGCCGATCTGTCCCATGACGCCCGCGTGCTGCCCCGGCTGCTCGGTGCGCTGGCTGACGGCGCCGACGTTTGCATCGGGTCCAGATATGTCAGCGGAGGCTCGGTGGCCAATTGGCCTCTGCTGCGACGAGGCCTTTCTCTCTTCGGCAACTGGTACGCGGGGCGGGCCCTGCGCTCCCGTTTGACCGACCTGACCTCGGCTTACCGGGCTTACCGCGCCGACGCTCTGCGGGCGGTGGACTTCGAGTTGCTGCAGGGGCAGGGTTATTGCTTCCTGATCGAGCTCGCCCACAGCCTTGAACGCTCCGGGGCCACCATGGTCGAAGTGCCCATTCAGTTCGTCAACAGGCACGAGGGAGAGTCAAAAATGTCGGCTCGGATCGCGCTGGAGTCCCTGTGGGTGGTTACCAAGCTGGCGTTTGCCCGGGCGCCGGAGGCCCTTTCGCCTGCGCCCCAGCCGGTAATGTTTGGGGACCGGAGTGGCTGAGGCGGCTTTCGCCGCCTACGGCTTCATAACTTTCTGTTTGCTGGCCGTGTGCGGTTCCACGCTTTGGTGGATGCTGCACGCCTGGCGCCGGCCCGAGCTGCACCACGAGACCGGCAATGACGGCTTTAGTGGGCGCAATGAACCGGCCCATTCCTTTTCGCTACTGGTCCCGGCGCGGCACGAAGAAGACGTGCTCGGCGCCACCCTGGCTCGCCTCGAGGCCTTGGACCATCCCGATTTCGAGATCATCGTCGTCGTCGGCCATGACGACCCCGCCACCTACCGGGTGGCGGCCGAAGCGGCGGAGTCCGCCCCCGACATGGTCCGGTTGGTTGTGGACCGCTCGTGGCCCAAGAGCAAGCCCAAGGCATTGAACACCGGCCTGGAGTCCTGCACCAAGGAGATAGTGGGTATTTTCGACGCCGAGGACGAGGTCAGCCTGGAAATACTGCGGCAGGTCGACAGTGCTTTCACCCGCCAGGGCGCCGACGTCGTGCAGGCGGCGGTGCAGCTGGTGACCATACACGGTCGCTGGTACTCGCTGCGCAATTGCCTCGAGTACCTGTTCTGGTTCCGGAGCCGCATCCACGCCCACGCCGGCGGGGGAGTGGTGCCCCTAGGGGGTAACACCGTGTTCGTGCGCCGGCAGCTCCTGGAGGACAACGGCGGCTGGAACGGTGATTGCCTGGCCGAGGACTGCGAAATAGGGGTCCGGCTCAGTTCCAGGGGCGCCCGGGTGGCCGTGTCCTATGACCCTCGCTTCGCCACCAGGGAGGAAACGCCGGCCTCCTTCCGGGCCTTCGTGCGCCAGAGGACCCGCTGGAGCCAGGGCTACCTGCAGGTTTTCCGCCTCGGCCATTGGCGGGCGCTGCCCACACGCCGCCAGCGGTGGCTGGCCGTCTATGTCCTGCTCTTCCCCGTGGTGCAGGGTTTGGCCGGGTTGTTCGTCATCGCCTCGGTGGCGTCCATCGTGTTCGTGAAAATGCCTGTGGTCCTGGCCATGTTCACCGCACTACCCGCCTTTTTCCAGCTCCTGGTCATAGGGGCCGAGCTGGCCGGGCTGGCCGAGCTGTGCCGCACCTACTACCTCCGCCACCGCTGGTACGACTACGCCAGCCTGGTAATTACCGCCATCTTCTACCAACTGGTACTGGCTTTTGCTGCCGGCCGGGCCACGTGGCGGGAATTGCGGGGCGACCGGGGCTGGGAAAAGACGGCCCATGTGGGGGCTCATCGCGCCGCTGTCCCGCCCGGCCTGGTGGAGGCCTGATTGGCCACAGTCGGCACTATTTCGCTCGCCCCCGGGGAACGCCAACCGGTGCTGGCCGGGGCGCGGGAATGGGCGGCCGTCCACCTGGCCGCCCTGGTCACCGTGCCCCCCATGCTCGTCCTGGTCGGCGTGGTCCAGGGGGTCAACACCAGCAATTGGCCGGGCTACACCAATGACGACCCGGCCACCTACGTCGCCAGAGCCTGGGCCGTGCAGACGGGGCGGGGGGCGCACCACAGCCTTGCCCCCTACACGTACTGGTACGACCATGTGCCCTTCGGATGGATCCAGATCGTCCCTATAACCTGGCTCACGCACGCTTTTCGCCCGGGCGGGATCGTCGACGTCACCAGCCGCCAGATCGCCCTCGGTTATGTGGTGGTCGGCGCTTGGCTCGTTTATGTGGTGGCCCGCCGCCTCGGCTGTGCGACGCTGTGGGCCGTGGCCGCCATGGGCCTGTTCGCCCTCAGCCCCCTCAGTCTTCAGTACCTGCGCCAGATGTACATCGACAGCATCGGGCTGCCCTGGCTATTGGCCGCATTTGCGCTGGCTCTTTCCCCCAACCGCCGCCTGTGGATCTTCGCCGCCAGCGGGGCCTGCTTTGCCGGCGCCTGCCTGACCAAGGAAACCTTCGTGCTCTGGCTGCCGGCCCTGGTGTGGTTGATATGGGCGCGGGCCGACCCCCAAACGCGGCGCATGTGCCTGACCGCGTTCGGGGGCGTAACCCTGGTGCTGTTGCTGCTGTACCCCATGTACGCCGTCCTGAAGGGCGAGCTCATCCCGGGTAAAGGCCATGTCAGCCTCATTGGGGCCATCGAGTGGCAGTTAGCTCAGCGCTCCGCCAGCGGTTCGGTGTTCACCCGGGGGACGGACGCCAATCAAATGGTCCTCGGGTGGTTCAACGGCAACCGCTTCCTGTGGGGGGGCGGGCTCCTGGGCCTTCCCGTGATCATGCTGCGCCGCATAGCCAGGCCCCTAGTGGCGGCCCTGGGCGTGCCCGTGCTCTACATGCTCCACCCCGGCTACCTGCCCGCCATGTTCATAATCGGGGTAATACCGTTCGCGGCGTTGTCCATCGTGTGCGCCGCCGACATCATCTGGAAATCGAGCGTCGTCGCCGACCCGGTGGCGGGCATAGCCGCCTGGGTCACCAACCTGTGGCGAGCGCGTAAACCGGCCCGGCACGCCCGCCGGGTGACCAAAGGCAACCTTGTCGACAAGAGCCATTACGCCTGGTATTTCGGCTGCCTGGCCGGAGTGGTCGTGGCCTGCACTCAGTTCGTGCCCAGCTGGGTCAGTGGCGACCGGTTGGCCATGACGGCCAACGATGCCGCCGAGTTGCGCGCCGCCGAGGCGTGGGTGGAAATAAATGTGCCTCGCACGGACACGCTCCTGGTCGACGACAACTTGTGGATCGACCTGGTCGATGACGGTTACCGCCAGGACAACGTCGTGTGGTTCTGGGAGCTGGACAGCGACCCCGATGTGGAGCGCCGGTTCCCCGGACGCTGGCGTCAGATCGATTACGTGGTGGTCACCGACACAGTCATCGTCAACGTCGAGGCCGTCCCGACCGGCATCCCTTCGGTGGTGGAGGCCATAGCCCACTCCACGGCTATGGCCAGCTTCGGCGCCGGTCCCGACGTGGTGCAGGTGCGAAAGGTTGGCACCGCGCTCACCGACGACCCGCCCCCGTGGTTCCCGCCGTCCGACATGAAGCCGCTTAGCACAGGTAGTTCGGGGAAAGGACAACGCGCATGACTTCGATATCGACCTGGCGGCGCCAGGCGCGCCCGGCCGAGCCGCCGCCCGAGATCGTCGTCGACCTAGGTGCCGCCGCGCCGATAGTGAGCCCCGGGGGCGCCATCATCCCCCTGGAACCCGCCGTCGCCCCCGAGTTCTCGCACGCCGTGTTCGGCTACAACCGGGCCCAGGTCGACACCTACGTGGAGGACCTGCGCCACCGCTTGGCCACCATGAGGTTGCGGGCCAGGCGGGCAGAAACCGAGCTGAAGAAGCTCCGGGCCTGAGCTGCGACCAGGGGTGCGAGCTTTAGCGTGGCCAGATGGGCGGCGAAGGCGGCGCCCCACGGCGTCGGCGTGCCGTCGAACGAGGTGATGAGGCTTTCCGGACAGCCCCACGTATCCCAGGTCCACGCCAGGTAGGACACGTTGTTGGCATCGGCCCAGGCGAAAAAGGTGCCCGAGAACGTGCCGTCGCACTGGCCCTGGCCCACTTCGGCCGCCAGCACGGGGGTACTGGCCAGCACGGGGCCGAAGTTCGACTGCCAGCAAGCGGCGTTGTTGCAGCCGGACTGGTCGTAGACGTGCACGGCGGCGATCTCCTGGTGCAAGGGGTCCTGAGGCTGGTTCCCCAGCCACCCGGAAAGGTCGCCGGCCCAGTCCAGGCCGGAAATGAGGAGGGGCTGGGTGGCCCCGGCCTGGCGCACGGCGTCGACCAGGCTCTGCATGCCGGCGGCCTGCCACGCCGGGGCCGGACCGCTGGCGGGCACGGTGCAGCCGTTCAGCCAGCAGGACCAGGAGATGTCGTGCGGCTCGTTGTAAAGGTCGAAGATCACGGCCGGGTCGGACTGGAACGCCGACGCCACCGAGGACCAAAAGGCTATGGAGTGGTCGGCGTCGGCCATGTCCTGCTGGCCCAGGGCCAGCTCGGTGCCCGGGGCCGACCAGTGGAGGTCGAGGATGGCCACCATGCCCGCCGCGCCCAGGGTGCCCACGTACTGCTCAACGGCCTGCTGGTAGTTTGCGCCGCTCCATTGGGGGTCGACCCCGTTGATCCCCAACCAGCAGTCCTCGTTGAGGGGGATGCGGACGGTATTGGTCCCCCAGCTGGCCATGGTCGCCACCGACGCCGCGTCGGAGGGACCGTCGAAGATGCCCCAGCCCTGGGCGCAGGCGTACTCGGTGCCCGAGCGGTCCACGCCGACCAGGCGAACACGCTGTCCCGCCGCGTTGACCAGCTGGTTGCCGGCCACATGGATGGCGAGCGGGGACGGTGGGCCCGGCACGGTCGTCGTCGTCGTGGTGGCGGAGGCGGCCCCGGCGGTGCCTGTCGTAGCGCTGGGCTTGGCCGAGGTGGAGGTTGTCTTGGCGCGGCTGGTCGTCGTGGTTGCCGTGCGAGCAGCGGCGGTCAGGCCGAATGAGGCCGACGTGGTCGTGGGCGTGAGGGCGGAGGATCCTAGGGGAGCAGTGCTGGCCCCTACTGGGCCCGCCGCAGAAACGAACGTGGCGGGCAGGAGCTGTGCCGCCAACACCGCCGCCCACAACCCGCGCCGGCTCTTGAGCACCGACAGGACGGGGCGACGTCGTACTCCTCCTGGCTGCCCACGGTCAGAGGTGACGACAAGTTGGCCCGGCACAAAGTCCCGCACAGCATGAGGTTTCGGCACCCCCCGGACCGACCTGAACGACGACGGCCCTCGTCCTGCGGTCCCGCCGACATGGTGCATGCCGCGAGCGGACGTGATTAGGCGTCAGGCCCGACGCTGTGACCAGGGCAATCATGGCAGATCGCAAGGAACGGACGGGTTCCTCCACCATCCGACCGTGCAAGATATCCCGGTGGTGGCTCCGGTCACCTCAGCGCGGACCGCCCTTGACCGCCACCTGCCGGCCGAGCTGCGCCCCGAGGGCTTGGGGCTGCGCTATCAGGCCAGGCCCCGCCACGTTCAGCGGAGCCGGGCGACCAGCGGGTCGTCCGGTACCGGTCCGGAGCGAGGAGGTCGAGGCGCTGCTGCGGGTCTGGCTGCTGGCGGGACCGGTCCTTGCTGGTCATGTTGTGGTTTTGCGGGCTTCGGGTAGGAGAGGCGTTGGAGCTGCGCCGCTGCGACTAGCACCTGTCCCCAGTGCCGCGGCGCTGGGCTCTGTGGTTTCGTTTGCCGGCGCCGGCAAGGTGGGAAGGGGCGTGGGGCCCTTCGGTCCCGCCTTCGCCCGGAGGTGTTTGCCGCGTCGGTGTGCGCTGTAGACCAGGCTGACAGCGATGAGGAT
>JBEKNX010000044.1:0-17154 GCA_049522375.1 Acidimicrobiales bacterium
TGTTGGCTGACCGGCAGGCGCCCGGGCATGGTCACCTCGGCGCCGTGCAGGACCACGCCATAGGGAAGGCCGAGAGAGGGACCGATAAGCCCCAGGGGCAAGGCCGGGTCGATCACGACGGCCCCCGCCCCCGCCCGCTGGGCCACCTGCCTGACCCGGCTGGCGAGGTGGGGCTGGGGCAACAGGACCGGCTCACGGGCCCTGACGACCCGGAAGCCCTGTTGGCGGTCCCACCAGGCCGCTCCCGGGTAGGCCGCGGTGAAGACCGTGACCTCGTCCGGGGGCAGGCGGCGCCACAGCTCCCACAGGTACGACTGGATACCGCCGACCTTGGGGGGAAAGTCGTTCGTCAGCAGGATGTGGCGCACTGTTGGCTATGTCTAGCCGGTCCGCTATGTCTAGCCGGAGCCGGGCTCGATTTGGCTGACCGGGCCGGTCGATCTGGCTGACAGCGCCGGCACTACGTCCGACCGGCGAGCGAGCTCGGCGCGGACAAGCGCGGAAGGGTCGTCGGCCAGGCCCGGAGCGCCGTCCTGGGAACCGTCCAGCAGGTCGCCCCGGCCCAGCCGCAGCACAGCCCACACGGCGTGGGCCCGCAGCAGTTCGTCCGGGCACTCCAGGTACCGCCTCATCGTCGACTCGACTAGCGGCGAGCGCCCTTCCGCCGTGTTGGCCAGGGCGATCAGGGCGTTGCGGCGGAGGTAGCGGGGGTCGCGCCGTGGGACGTACCAGCGGCCGTAACGAGCCATCAGCTCCTCGTCGGCGGCGGTGAGCATGTCCAGGAGGTCCACCTCGGTCTGGTCCACCTCGGTCTGGCCGTCCCGCCCACAGACGGTCCTGGGAGCCGACCGCCATGCCACCCGGTTCGGCGGGCATACGTCCTGACAGTCGTCACAGCCGTAGATGCGGTCGCCCAGGGCAGCCCGGTGCTCGAAGGGGAACACGCCCGGCGCCTGCAGCAGCCAGGCCAGGCACCGGCGGGCGTCCAGCACCCCCGGCTCCACCAGGGCCCCCGTCGGGCAGGCGCTGAGGCATCGCCGGCACGGCCCGCAGCCGTCGCCCGCCACGGGGTCGGGGGGCAGCGGCGCGTCCGTGACCACGGTGCCGAGGACGAACCAGGAGCCTCGTCCGGGCAGGAGCACATTGCTGTTTTTCCCGTACCAGCCCAACCCTGCCCTCGTAGCTGCCGCCCGGTCCACCAAGGCGTTGTCGTCGGCCACCACCCGGGCGGCCCAACCGGCCTGTTCCAGCAGGTCCGCCAGCTGGCCGAGGGCCGTACGCAAGTCGGCGTAGTGGTCCCGCCAGGCGTAACGGGCCACCCGGCCACGTGGCCGTCCGTCGTCAGTTGGTGCCGGCCCGGGCCCCCCGTACCACCAGGCCCCGACAACGAGGGCGGCTGCCCCGGGCAGCACGCGCCCCGGGTCTGTCGATCGGGCCGGGTTGCGATAGGTGAACTGCATACCGCCGTCGAGCCCCGCCGCCTTGCGTTGCTCGAGGACCTGGCGCGCCTCCTCCATGGGCGTGGCGGCGGCGATCCCCACCGCCGCCAAACCCGCCTCCCCTCCTCGCTGGCGCAACCGGGCCACCAGCTCAAGCGCCGGAGGCGGAACGGGCCCGGAAGGCCGTACGGGCTCGAGAGTCGCTCCCATGAGCCCCAGCTTGGCCCCATCGCGGTGCTCAGCCGGACATCGCCGCGCTGGGCTCGTGGCGGAGCGGAGGCAGAAGGCCGCTGCGTCCCAGCAAGCGCAGGGCGCGTTCCTCGGCCGCGTCGAAGACCACGGCCTCGTCGGGCGCCCGGTCGCAGATGAAGGTCACCACGCAGTCGCGGCAGACGTCGGTCCACTGCATGGTGCAGCCGTCGCAATCGATGGTCAAAGTTGCCATGCCGTCAGGTTCTCACGAGCCGGTGACCAAAACCCTCGCCCGAGCCCGCTACGGTTGGACGAGTGGTCACCGCATTTGTGCTCATAGACGCCGAACCCGCCCGAGTGGGCCAGTTGGCACAGGAGGTGGCGGCCGTCGAGGGGGTGGCTGAGGCTTACTCCGTGGCCGGCCACGCCGACATCGTCGCCGTGGTGCGCGTGCGCCAGATGGATGAGCTGGCCGAGGTCGTAACCGGCCGCCTGCACAGCCTGGCCGGCGTGGCCGACACGCGGACGCTGGTGGCCTTCCGGTCCTACAGCCGTAAGGACCTGGAGACGATCTGGGAACTGGGCGCCGTCTGACGCTGAGCTGTGGCCCTCGCCTAACGGGCGGCGGCGCGGCTACGCACCGACCTGGAGCCCGTACCATGCTCTCGTGGTAGAAGTGCTGGAAGCGCTGACGGCGTTGCTGGTCGTTGTCATCGGACTGGTGGCCGGTGCCGCCGCCCTGACCTCCTACTCACTGCGTTACTCGTTGCGCCGGGCCAACCGGCTGGTGCCCGGCCGGGCGGCACCGACGGCGCCGCTGAGCTGGCTGTGGAGCCCCAGCCCGGCCGCCGCGCTGCACCGCCGGCTGCGCTCCGCCTGCAAGCTGGCCAGCTCCGTGCCGGGCGCCTGGCACCCCCGCGAACTGTCCACGCACCGGAGCCGGCGAGCCATCCGGCCTTCCCGCCGGCACCCCGCCCCGGCCCGGGACGGGATCGCCGAGCTGGCTCGAGAAGTGCTGGAGGACGCCCTCCAGCTCGACGGCCAGATCGTCTCGGCCAGCTGGCTGGCCCGGGGCGTTCCCAGGGGCCGGGCCCTGGCTCAGCTCGAGCGCGAGGTCGCCGCCATCGAGGACGCCGCTCGCCGGGTGCACCACCTCGCCGACCGGCAGGCACGGTTGGCTCGGTCGACCGAAGTCAGCTCGCTCAGTCTCCAGGACCGCATAGCCGCCATGGAAGCAGCCATCAGCGAGCTGACCCCTCGTCCGCCCCGGCTTTGAGGGCCGGCCACGGGCCTACGCGGGCGGGGACGCCTTCGCCGCCTCTGACTGCGACAGAGTGACGAGGCGGTCGAGGGTGGCAGCAGCGGCGCCGCTGTCCAGGGACTCGGCAGCCCGGTGCATGCCCTCGACGAGATCGGCCGCCTGGCCGACCACGACCAGGGCCGCCGCCGCATTGAGCAGGACGATGTCCCGGTGCGGGCCGCGTACCCCCGAAAGCACCGCCCTGGTGGCCGCGGCGTTGGTGGCAGGGTCGCCCCCCTTGAGTTCTTCGAGGCGGGCAGGGGCCAGCCCGAAGGCGGCGGGGTCGACGACGAAGCTCCGCAGCCCGCCGGCGCCGGCCCGCCATTCGACCACCGTCGACGGGGCGGCGGTGGACAGCTCGTCGAGACCGTCGTGCCCGTGGACCACCCAGGCCCTTTCGGCGCCGGCGGAGCCCAGGACGGTGGCCACCCGCTCGGCGACCCGCCCGTCGCCCACCCCGACCAGCTGGTAACGCGTCCTCCCCGGGTTGGCCAGAGGACCGAGAAGGTTGAAGGCAGTGGGCACACCGAGCTCACGGCGCGTCGGGCCCACATGGCGCATGGCGGGGTGGTAGCGGGGCGCGAAGCAGAAGCCCATCCCGGCGCCCTCGATGCAGCGGGCCACGGCCGTGGGGGGAAGGGTGATCTCGACCCCAAGCGCTTCGAGCACGTCAGCCGAGCCGGTACGAGAGGATGCCGCCCGGCCGCCGTGCTTGCATACGGGCACGCCTGCCCCGGCGACGGCCAGCGCGGCGATAGTGGAAACGTTGATGGTGCCGGAGCGGTCGCCTCCGGTGCCGCAGGTGTCGACCAGCCGCGCCCGTACATCGTCGGGGACGGGTACGGTCTCGGCCACTTCGAGCATGGCCCCCAACATGCCCGCCAGCTCCTCGGACGTCTCGCCCTTGCACCGCAGCCCGAAGATGAACGCCGCCATCTGCGACGGGCTGGCCGCTCCCTCCAGGATTTCTCGCAGCGCGGCGGCCGACTCGGCCGAGCTCAGGTCGTCGCCCGCCGCCAGGCGCCCGAGGACCGCCGGCCAACCCCCCAGGTCGGCCAACCCCACCGGGGCCACGCTCCCCTGCGGGCGGACGGACCGCTCGTGAGGCACGGCGTCGGGCACCCCTCAAAGCTACTAAGTGGCGGCCGCTGCGGACGCTCGGGCGGGAGCCCTCTTGAGGGCCCTCGCCCCACTCGGTAACGTCCTCCTGCCGAGCCGCGATCGCCCGGCCCCGGAAGGAGCAGCCATGAGCATCCTGGTCATAGACGTTGGCAGCAGCGCCGTGCGGGCTGGCGTCGTCCGCCCCGACGGCACCGTGGCGGCCCGGCGGGTGGAGCCGGTGCCCGTCCAACGCCCGGCGCCGGGAATGGTGGAGCTCGACGCAGCCTTCCTCGCTCGCGCCTTGCTCGATGTCGCCCGCAGCTCCCTGGCCGAAGCCGGTCCCGTCGCCGGCGTCGGCGTCACCAACCAGCGGGGCACGACCGTTGTCTGGGACGCGGCCACAGGGGAGCCGGTCGGGCCGGCGCTGAGCTGGCAGGACCTGCGCACGGTGTTCACCTGCCTAGAACTTCAAGGGGCAGGCCTGCGCCTGGCACCGAACGAATCGGCCACCAAACTTGCGTGGTTGCTCGACACCTACGACCAGGAACGCCGGCGCGACCTGCGCTTCGGGACCCTGGACACCTGGGTCATCTGGCACCTCAGCGGGGGCGGGGCCCACGTCACGGACCGCACCAATGCCGCCATTACCGGGCTGCTCCCGACCGAGGAGGTGCTGGCCGGCACCGCCCCCATCGCCTGGGACCCGGCACGCCTGGAGCGTTTCCGGGTGGCCGAGGCATGCATGCCGACCATCGTCACCTCTTCGGGGACCGTCGCCGAGGCCAGCGCCCTTGCCGGCGCCCCCCCCATCTGCGGCATAGCCGGCGACCAGCAGGCCTCGTTGATGGGACAAGGCTGCGTCCGGCCCGGTGACGCCAAGGCGACGTTCGGGACGGGGGCCTTCCTCGACGTCAACGTGGGCGACGCCACACCCCGTTTCACGCCCAACCCGAAAAGGGGCCCTTCGGGCTGTTTCCCGATCATCGCCTGGGAGCGCGACGGCGCCACCACCTGGGGGGTGGAAGGGATCATGCTCTCGGCCGGCGCCGCCCTGTCCTGGTTGGTGGACGGGCTCGGCTTGCTGTCGAACGCGGCCGAGTCCGCCGAAGTGGCGGGGCGGCGCGCCGACACGGGCGATGTTTTCTACGTTCCCGCCCAGCTCGGGCTCGGGACTCCAGACTGGGATTTCGGGGCACGCTCACTGTTCATCGGCATGTCGGCCGAGACCGGCCGGCCCGAACTGGTGAGGGCCGTGTTGCGGGGCGTCGCCCAGCGGGGTGCCGACATGCTCGAAGCCGCCGAGTCGGACTCCGGGCACGCCGTGTCCCGCCTGCGCGCCGATGGCGGGATGACCGCCAACCCGGTTTTCGTCCAGGAGCTGGCGGACGCCTGCCAACGACCGGTAGAAATCTCAGCCGAGCTCGAGGCCACCTCGCTCGGGGCTGGTTTCCTGGCCGGGCTGGCCGTCGGGACCTGGTCCAAGCTGGACGAAGTCGCCAGCGTCGCCCAGCCCCGACTGGTCGTAGAGCCGGCCGGGCCGGACCGGCGGGCACGCTGGAAACAAGCGCTGGCGCACAGCCGGGGCTGGATCCCGGACTTTTCGGCCCTCGATTTCTAAGCGGCCTAAGGGGCCCCGCTGGTCGGCGGAGGGGGCGCCACCGAGGCTCGGGCCGCGGCCAGGGCAGCATCGAGCTGGCGGTCGGCGCGCACGGCTTTTCGTTCCTCCTCGCGCGCCCACTGCACGAACAGCAGGGCCAGGGCGGCCACCGTGAACACCTCGAGCAATCCCCACAGGACATTGCCTCCGGACTGGGTGTCGGCCAGGGTATTGGCGGCCGGGTACAGCGCTCGCCCCCGGCTGGCGATGACGAGGCCCAAGGCAGCATTGAAGGGTACGGACACGAAGACCAGCACGAACCTGGTCCCGAAACCGAAGCGGCGGGGCAGCAGGTCCTTGCCCACCATCGGCCACCAGAACAGGCAGCCGGCCATCAAGAAGTGCAGCAGAAGGTAGGCCTGGAGCACCGGGTGCCGCTCGGAGAAGCCGTAAAGCGGCGTCAGGAAGTAGACGTACATCGTGCCCATGAGCTCGCCGAAGGCGACTAGGGGGTGAGTGAGCAGACGCGCCGGTACCCCACGGAGGACCTTGAGCAGGACCATCGTGGTGCGCGGGGACGACGATTGCAGCGCCAGGGTGACCGGAGCGCCCATGGCGAGCAGAGGTGGCGCCACGGTGATGAGCAAAAGGTGCTGGATGACCGAGATGGTGAAGTTGGAGACGTCGTAATAGGCGACGCCGCCCTCCACCGCGTAGGCCGCTACGAGGAGCCCGGCCACGAAGCCCGCCGTCTTGAACGCCGACCATGACCGCTCCCGTCCGCCCAGGCGGCGGACGCTCCTCAGGTACCAGGCCAGGGCGGCGACCTCCAGCGCCAGCGCCAGAAAAGAGGTCCAGTGGTCCTGCCAGTGGAAGATGAGGGTGCTCGGCTGGGGACTGGGCGACTTCATTGAGACACCTGCCCGAGGAGCGTCCCGAAGGAGTCGTTCATTGGTTCCGCCGGCCAGCCAGTGCCGCCCACAAATTAGCCACCGGGCCGGGAGGGGCATCGGCGCCCAGGGCCAGCTGAGCCTTGACCCGCTGGGTCACCTTGCGCTCCATGTAGAAGGCCAGGCCCGGCAGCAGCCCCGAGCCGACCATTCCCAGCAATTGCACCGTTTTGAACCGGGCCCGGCCGGCCAGGTCGAGGCACACGATGAGGTAGGTGATGTAGGCGAACCCGTGCAGAGGGCCGACGATCTCGACCACGGCCGTCCAGGGCCACTTGTTGTCGCCCACCAATTGCAGCGGTACCCCTATGAAGCAAAGTACGGCCAGGCCCGTGCCCACGACCATGGCCATCACCCGGTAACGAGCCAAAGCGCCTGCGGTGCCCCCGAGCGGGCCGGGTCGCGTGACAGGCGTGCTCAATTGGCTGGACTGGTCCGGCCCCCGCGGAGGGCGGGCTCGACATCCTTGCTGCCCACCTCGACGTCGTTGCCGCTCCGTTGGATGACTTCGCCCTCGATGGGCTCAACGGGCTCGGGCAGGCCTCTAGGGTTGCGCCAGGTCTTCCTGGCCCGGCCGGCCGACAGGGCCCGCAGGTAATCGTTGTAAGCCTTCAGCTCGGGGCTCTCCAGCGCTTCGTCCCAGACCAGAGGCCGGGAAGGGACTTCGTCGTCCCGGTGCAGCCACGAGCGCCGTACCTCCCGAGGCGCCTCGTAGTCCGACGCCAGAGGCTGGTCGTGGACGAGCTGCCACCACGCGACCACTCCGAGGACGGCGAATATGGGCCATTCGATGGAATAGAAGTAACTGAGGAGATTGCCGCTGAGCGCCCGGTTGACTTGCCACCAACCAGCCAAGAGGCAACCGGGGACGACGGTTACCAACAAGAAGTGCAAAACGCAGGCCCTGCGGGACAGCCACCGCTTACGCACAGGCCCAAGCTTAGGGACCACCACGCGGCAAAATCACGCGGTACGGTCGGTGTGGCGGCACGCCATCAGCTGGCCTTGACGACGGCCAAAAGTTTGGTCAGCGAGTCCTTGGCGTCGCCGAAAAGAAGGATGGTCTTGGGGTCGTAGAGGAGGGCGTTGTCGACCCCGGAGAAGCCGGGGCGCATGCTGCGCTTCAGGAACACGACGTTGGCGGCTCTGTCCACGTCCAGGATGGGCATGCCGTATATGGGGCTGCCGGGGTTGTCCCGGGCCGCCGGGTTGACGACGTCGTTGGCGCCCACGACCAGAGCGACGTCGGTGCTCGGGAACTCGTCGTTGGCCTGGTCCATCTCCTTCAAGTCTTCGTACGGGGCGTCCGCCTCCGCCAGGAGCACGTTCATGTGGCCCGGCATCCTGCCGGCGACGGGATGGATGGCGTAGGCCACCTCGACCCCTCGGGCCTCGAGCGCCCGGGCCAACTCCACCGCCACGTGCTGAGCTTGCGCCACGGCCAGGCCGTAGCCGGGCACGATCAATACCTTGCGGGAGAACGCCAAAAGCGTCCCGATATCCGTGGCATCGCCGCTGCGCACAGTGCGCCCCTCGACGCTGGCAGCGGCATCGGCGGTGCCGGTCGGAGCAGCACCGAACCCGCCGAGCACGATGTTGGGCAGCGACCGGCCCATGGCGTCGCTCATCATCTTGGTGAGCAGCGCGCCCGACGCGCCGACCAGGGTCCCGGCCACGACCAGGACGACATTGTCGAGCACGAAACCGTCCGCCGCCACAGCCAGGCCGGTGAAGCTGTTGAGCAGTGAGATCAGCACCGGCGTATCGGCTCCGCCCACGGGCAGGACGACCCCGGCCCCCAGAGCCAACGCCACCACAGCCAGCAGCAGGATCGGCACCAAATGGGGCGCGACCACGATCACCACGCCCAGGCCGACCACGGCCAGCCCGATGAGCCCGTTGACGACCTGCTGGCCCGGGTAGAGGACCGGCCTCCCCGTCATGAGCTCCTGCAACTTGGCGAAAGCGACCATGCTGCCGGCGAAGGAGAGGCAGCCCACGACCAGGGCGAAAAGGACTTCGACCCCTTTTTGGGCCGGTACGCCGGTGGGCAGGTCGTGCAGGTACTCGGACAGAGAGATGACGGCGGCGGCGGCACCGCCAACGCCGTTGAAGATGGCCACCATCTGGGGCATCCCGGTCATGGGCACCATGCGCGCCGCCGGGACAGCCACCAAAGCGCCCAGGCCCATGCCGGCCCCTATCACCCAGTCGTGGCCGGGGGCCTGGACGAGGAACGTCAAGGACACGGCCACCACCATGCCCGCCACTCCCACCAGGTTCCCGTAACGGGCCCTGCGGGGAGAGCTCAGAGCTTTCAAAGCCAGAATGAAGCAAGCCGCCGAGGCCAGGTATATGGCGGTGAGGCCGTCGGCGCTGATGTGCACGGCAGCCGTCATGGCTTGGCGTCGCTCTTGGGCCCGTCGGCCGGCCCCGTGCCCTTGCTCTGCTGGCGGCCCTTGAACATGTCCAGCATCCGGTCGGTTACCACAACGCCGCCGACGATGTTGAGAGTGGCGAGGAACACGGCCACAAAAGCCAGAGACGTCTGCATGGCGCCCTGCGCCTGAGAGGCGATAACCATCGAACCCACCAGGATGATCCCGTGTATGGCATTGCTGCCGGACATGAGAGGCGTGTGCAGGATGCTCGGGACTTTCGCTATCACCTCGAAGCCCAGGAAGGCGGCGAGAACGAAGATGAACAACAGGTCGATTGCGTCAAAGATCATGCCTGAGGGTCCTCCAGGGCGTTACGTGTGGGCTCGTGGTGCACCGAGCCCGCAACGACGACGGCGCTCTTGTCGACGATCTCGTCCGTGAAATCGGGAGCCAGCCGGCCCTCTTTTACGAGCAATTGCACGAAATTCGTTACGTTGCGGGAGTAGAACAGGCTGGCGTGCGTCGGCATGCTAGACGCCAGCTCTGATGCGGCAATTATGTGAACACCGTTGAAGTTGAGGTCCTTGCCGTCCTCGGTCAGTTCGCAATTGCCCCCGCTGGCGGCGGCCAAGTCGACGATCACCGACCCCGGGCGCATGGCCGTGACCATGGCCGCGGTCACCAGCAGTGGGGCACGGCGACCGGGGATCGCCGCCGTTGTTATCACCACATCTGACGCCGCCACATGGGCCCCGATCATCTCCTGCTGGCGGGCCAGGAACGCCTCCGACTGCTCCCCGGCATAGCCGCCGGCGCCCTCCTGGGCTTCCAGAGGTAGCTCCAGGAACGTCGCCCCGAGGCTCTTGACCTCTTCTTTGGCGGCGGAGCGGACGTCATAGGCGCTGACCACGGCACCCAGGCGACGGGCGGTGGCAATGGCTTGCAGCCCGGCTACGCCGGCCCCCATTATCAGGGCCCGAGCGGGTGGGACGGTGCCGGCGGCGGTCATCAAGAGGGGGAAAAACTTGGTGAGCCGGTTGGCGGCGATCAAGACAGCCCGATAACCGGCCACCGTGGCCTGCGAGGAAAGCGCGTCCATGGCCTGGGCCCGGCTTATCCTCGGCACCAGCTCGAAGCTGAAGGCCGTCGCCTGGCGGGCCGCCAAGGCCGTGACGACGTCGAGGAAAGCCGAAGGGGCCAGGAAGCTGAGGACCGAGATGCCGGAGGGGAAAATGCCCACCTCCGCCAACGTCGGCGGCTGGACCTTGGCCACGAGGTCCGCTCCCGCGTAAACCTCCTCGGCTCCCGGCGCCAGGGTTGCTCCGGCCGACTCATAATCGTGGTCGGTGTACAGGGCCGGACCACCGGCCCCCCGCTCGACGACCACCTCGATGCCGACCCCGGCAAGGCGCGCCAAGTCTCCGGGAACAAGGGCGACGCGCTGCTCCCCCGGCCTTGTCTCTTTAGGTACTGCCAGTCTCATGGGCCTCCGTCCAAACAGGAAACCCTACACCAGCTCACTGACCGGCTCTGTCATTGGCAGCCTTCGAGGCGCTGCGGCCCGTGCCCACCCACCAGGGTTAAGGTCCGACGGTCCGGGGGACTGATTAAGCGCTGCCGGTCAGCGAGTGGGGTGATGGCCGGCTAGCGGCGCCGGCCCCCTTTTGACTGGGCAGCCTCGTAAGCGGAGCGGACCTCGCCCGGGATACGGCCGCGATCTCCGACGGCATAACCCTGCGAGCGTGCCCATTCCCGGATCTCCGCCTGGGACTCTCCCCGAGGCGTCGCTGCCGGGCGAGCAGCACGGGTGGCACGTCCGGTCGAAGCCGTACGGCGCCGGCCCCGGCCACCACGACCAGCTGAATGGCCGGCACTGGCGTAACCCTCCAAAGCGGTCTTCACCTCGTCGAGGTGCTTCTTGCAAAGATCCAGCGTATAAGTCTTGCCTCCATAGCTGAATGACACGGATTCAGCTGCGGTGACGTCTCCATCCTCCAGGTCGCAAGTAACGACAACTTGCGTGATACGGGCCACTGGCAATCCCCTTTCCGGTTGCCGGCCGCGGGCCTCCTCGCGGCGTCAATAGCAGGGTACTTCATAGACGCGCCAAATGACAATTAGGGCCTCCACTTGTGCACCGACTTCGGAAGTCGACGCTTAGCCCTATGTGGATCTCCGACAACGCGACTTAGGGCCTCTAAGGAGTTCCGGGAGATCAACTTTGATGGGGCCCGGCAAAACTCGACGGATGAACCGCCGGCCAGCGCTTCGTGCAATCCAAGCCACTAGCTGCACGAATGACCGGCCCGCGGCAAGGATGGCCGGCACGCCGGTCCTCGAAGATGGTTTTGCGTACTCACGCGAACTCCGTAGTGGGCGCTGCGGGCCTCGATCCCGCGACCTTCGCCTTGTAAGGGCGGCGCTCTTCCAACTGAGCTAAGCGCCCGAGCGCTCTATGCTAGTGCCCAGTCATCGGGAGGAACTACCGCCCCAACAAGTCGTGGTCATGAATCGGCCCGGCGCTTTGCCGGCGAACTACGCGGTCTTACGTTGCGCACCCTTGTACTGGAGGTGGCGCGCACTTTCAATCAGGCTCTCCCTCGGCAAAGTTTGTTCGCTGGGTACCGCGGCAGCCACTTTGGGAGGCCGTCCTCGTTTTCGCTTCCTGGCAATGACCTGACCATCGGCAAACAACTGCCCGCCCCAGACGCCGGCCGGCTCACGCCTTGCCAGCGCCCCTTGCAAACAGGGCACCACCAAACTGCACGTGCTGCAGATCGCCTTGGCCAACTCAATGTCAGGGATCTCGTCCGAGAAGAAAAGTGCCGTGAGGGAGCCGGCCCCGTCCCGGCACGCGGCGTCCACCCACGTATCTGTCGTCGGCTGTTCGATCTCGTCGTCGTTCTCCTCCCAGCTGTAGACGAACATCCTGCGCTCCTTTCCGGCTGGGTTGTCTCGTGAATCGCATATCGGTCCCTGCTGGACAAACAAAGAGGCCGCCGGGGGGTCCCGGCGGCCTCTGGGCCAATCCTGCGAGTGAACCGATCAACTCGGTAATCGCTCGCTTTGGCTCATCAGCCGTCCGGGGCGGTACCAACCGGACGTAAAAGAAGCCTCCGGCATGGCGTTAATGCGGCAATTGGCCCCGGCGTGGTCGGCCGAGGTCAACGGGCGCAGCCCGGAGGGCTTGGTACGGCGCGCCGCGGCCAACCGCGCTACTTGCTTGGTGCTCATAGCCGCTGACCTCCTTCTGGGCGCGCTCCGCCCCTCGCTTTAGTACTGCAACCATCGCAGCACGTTGAGCGGGCAAAGTCAACCGGATTTACCGGCCCGGGTGTGCCACCACCCGCGGCGAAGGGCCGGTGCTGGTCAGGGCCGTGCCGGGCCGGCGGGGGCGGGGGCCGGCGGGGGCGGGGGCCGGAGCCGGCGCGGGGCGCTCCCTGGGCCTCTCGCGGGGCCGGCCCCGCGACGGGCTCCCGCCAGGCGCCGCTAGCGTGTGGGGAGTAATGGCCGTCATCGATGTCGCCGGGTACGTCGCCGAATTGAAGGACCACGCTGTGGACCACGGTTTCCATGTCCACGACGAACGGCATTTCGTCGAGACCTACTCTCTGCGCCAGGCGTGGGAAGTCGACCTTCACCCTGAAGAAGCTTGCAATGGCCCCCTCGACCTGCACCTGGCCCTGGAGGTTGACCCCCGGGTGCTGCTTTCCTTCGAGGACGCCGTGGTCGACTTGGCGGAAGGCGCCGACCCCCCCGACGATTATCACTTCCCCTTGACCTTCACCTGGGCGCTGCCGCCGTTGCCACACGGGCCGGACCTGCTGCACTTGGCCATCGACCTCGCCGGCGTCGGCGGCGTCGACTTCCCTGTCGAGGCCTCGGCCATAGACAGCTACCCGTCCGCCACCGACCCGGCGGAGCGGCGCCTCACGGTGATTGCCAGGCAGAAGGTCTCCCTGGCCCGGGTCCTGGCCGGCGAGGAACTGCTGTGCGACAGCTTCGACCGCGCCCTGGCCGTGAGCCAGTACCTGCTCGAGTCGGCCCCGGCGTGGATGAGCCAGGACTGACGCAAACAACGGGTTGGGCGGTTAAGGTGGACGGACGGCCAACGGCGAAATCGGCATCCAGAGCGATCGGGCTGTCGATTTTCGGGCTTACCGTTCGTGTATAAGCCCGACGAGACACGCCGGGTCGATGTGACCCACGACTTCAGGAGTGATCATGACCGGCTCTTCCACCCAGGGAATCAAAACCGTGCTGCATCCCGTGTCCGACCTGGCGACGGCCAAGGCGGTTTACGCCGCCCTGCTCGGCGTACCGCCGCAGACCGACGGGCCCTACTACGTCGGCTTCGAGGCCGCGGGCCAGCACATCGGGCTGGTGCCGGGCGGTGGACCGAAGGGCATGACCTCACCGGTGGCCTACTGGCACGTGCCGGACATCGAGGCGAAGCTGGCCGAGGTGACCGCCGCAGGCGCCACAGTGAAAGAACCCGCGCGCGACGTCGGTGGCGGCCGCCTGGTGGCCACCGTGACCGACCCCGATGGCAACGTCCTCGGGCTGCTCCAGGACCGATGAGTGCCGACCTCCCGCTGTCGCAGAGGCGGGCTGACCGCTGTCGCAGAGGCGGGCTGACCGCGAGCTGAGCCAGACGAAGCCGACAGAGACCGCGAAGGCGGCCCCGCCTAACAGGTGGAGACAAGATGAGCATGGCCACGAGGCCGGACACGCAGTCGCCTGCGCTGCACGCTGCCGACAGCCACGATTTGATCCGGGTCCACGGCGCCCGGGTGAACAACCTCAAGGACATCAGCATCGAGATCCCGAAGCGTCGGCTGACGGTGTTCACCGGCGTCTCCGGCTCGGGCAAGAGCTCGCTGGTGTTCGGCACGATCGCCGCGGAGTCGCAGCGGCTGATCAACGAGACGTACAGCGCCTTCGTGCAGGGCTTCATGCCGACGCTGGCGCGGCCCGAGGTCGACGTACTCGAAGGGCTGACGACCGCGATCATCGTCGACCAGCAGCGGATGGGTGCCGACGCCCGCTCCACGGTCGGCACCGCCACCGACGCCAACGCGTTGCTGCGCATCCTCTTCAGCCGGCTCGGGCAGCCGCACATCGGCTCGCCCAACGCGTTCTCCTTCAACGTCCCCTCGGTCCGAGCGAGCGGTGCGATCACGATCGAACGGGGTGCCGGCAAGACCGTGAGACAGACCTTCACCCGCACCGGCGGCATGTGCCCGCGCTGCGAAGGCCGGGGCACAGTATCTGATATCGACCTGAGCCAGCTGTTCGACGACTCCAAGTCGCTCAACGAGGGCGCGATCATCATCCCCGGCTACACCGTGAACGACTTTTTCAGAGTGCGGCCCTACATCGAGTCCGGCATCCTCGACCCGGACAAACCTATCCGCAAGTACACAAAGAAGGAGCTGCACGACTTCCTCCACCACGAGCCGACCAGGGTGAAGGTCAATGGCGTCAACGTGACCTACGAGGGGTTGATCCCGAAGGTCCAGAACTCGATCCTCTCCAAGGACCCCGAGGCGCTGCAGCCGCACATCCGGGAGTTCGTGGACCGGGCAGTCACGTTCACCGTGTGCCCCGAGTGCGGCGGCACCCGGCTCAGCGAGGCGGCCCGGTCGTCGCGGATCGACGGGATCAACATCGCCGACGCTTGCGCGATGCAGATCAGCGAGCTGGGCGAATGGCTCGGCGGCGTCGACAAGCCGTCGGTGGCGCCGCTGCTCGCGACGCTGCGACAGACTCTCGACTCGTTCGTGGAGATCGGGCTGGGCTACCTCTCGCTCGACCGGCCGTCGGGCACGCTGTCGGGCGGCGAGGCGCAGCGCGTCAAGATGATCCGTCACCTCGGGTCCTCCCTCACCGACGTCACCTATGTCTTCGACGAGCCGACGATCGGGCTGCACCCCCACGACATCCAGCGGATGAACGACCTGCTGCTGCAGCTGCGCGACAAGGGCAACACGGTGCTGGTCGTGGAGCACAAGCCGGAGGCGATCGCGATCGCCGAGCACGTCGTCGACCTCGGCCCGGGCGCCGGCACCGAAGGTGGCGAGGTGGTGTTCGAGGGCACCGTCGAGGGGCTGCGGGCCAGCGGCACGGTCACCGGGCGGCACCTGGACGACCGCGCCTCATTGAAGCCGTCGGTGCGGACGCCGTCAGGAGTGCTGGAGGTGCGCGGCGCCAGCGCACACAACCTGCAGGACGTCGATGTCGAGATACCGCTCGGCGTGCTGGTGGTGGTGACCGGCGTGGCCGGGTCGGGAAAGAGCTCACTGATCCACGGCTCAGTGTCGGGCCGGGACGGGGTGGTGTCGGTCGACCAGGCAGCGATCAAGGGCTCGCGGCGCAGCAACCCGGCGACGTACAGCGGACTGCTCGACCCGATCCGCAAGGCGTTCGCGAAGGCCAACGGCGTGAAGCCGGCGCTGTTCAGTGCCAACTCCGAGGGCGCCTGCCCCAACTGCAACGGCGCCGGTGTCATCTACACCGACCTGGCGATGATGGCCGGCGTCGCCACCGTCTGCGAGGAGTGCGAGGGGAAGCGGTTCGAGGCATCGGTGCTGGAGTACCACCTCGGCGGCCGCGACATCAGCGAGGTGCTCGCGATGTCGGTGACGCAGGCCCAGGAGTTCTTCGGCGCCGGCGAGGCGCGCACGCCGGCCGCGCACGCCGTCCTCGACCGGCTCGCCGACGTCGGGCTCGGCTACCTCAGCCTCGGCCAGCCGCTCACTACGCTGTCCGGCGGCGAGCGGCAGCGGCTCAAGCTGGCCACCCGCATGGCCGGGAAGGGCGGCGTCTACGTCCTCGACGAGCCGACCACCGGCCTCCACCTCGCCGACGTCGAGCAGTTGCTCGGCCGGCTCGACCGGCTCGTCGAGTCCGGCAAGTCGGTCATCGTCATCGAGCACCACCAGGCGGTCATGGCGCACGCCGACTGGATCATTGACCTCGGCCCCGGTGCCGGCCACGACGGCGGCCGGATCGTCTTTGAAGGCACACCCGCCGACCTTGTCGCCGCCCGCTCCACCCTCACCGGCGAGTACCTCGCGGCCTACGTCGGCACCTGACCGAGACCCGATGGTGGCCACGGTCTTGGCTGGCGTCGTACAAGAACCGCGGCCATGAACGGCCCAGTGGAGCCTGCACGATCGTCAGTTCACCACGCCGGGTCGGCCTGGCGCACCGCGCCGGATTGAACCGTTCGGCGCCTGGGTAGGTGCCAGCGGCGTAGTCCCGCTGACCAGGCCAAACGGGAACTCGCAAAGGAGGCCCCATGAGTCCCATCGCCACCGCCAGACGCACCGCTACCGCCACGGCCGCACTTGCCTTATTGGTCATCCCGGCCACGGCGAACGCCGCCTCGACCACCTGGACCGTCACGCATCCGCCGTACACCGCGGAGGACAGCGTCCCTTACGCGCCGCTGAATGCGATCTCGGCTGTCTCTGCGAGCAACGTCTGGGCTGTCGGCCAGAGTAGCGGCACCCCGCTCATCGAGCGATACAACGGCAGTTCCTGGGCGCAGAGCACGCTGCCGTCCGGCCCGTGCAGCGTGTTCGAAGCCGACTGCAACCTCACCGGTGTCAGCGGCGACTCCGCCAGCAACGTGATCGCCATCGGGAGCGGAACCATTCCCACCTCGGCAGGCTGGGAGGTCGAGACGCTCGCCTACCTGTGGAAAGGCTCGGCCTGGCACGCGCTGACCGTGCCGAGCAGCATCCCCAGCACCGCCATGGAGCACATCCAGGCGTTCTCGCCCACCGACGCATGGGCGGTGGGGACCGCTCCCAACGCGTCGGACACGGGGTCGGTGGTCGCAGCGGTGAACTGGAACGGCAGCACCTGGACCCAGGTCGCCACGCCGTTCTCGACCACGGTCAACCTGACCGTCAACGCGATCTCAGGCGACTCAGCGAGCGACATCTGGGTTGCCGGCGAGACGGCGACGCGCGGTTACACAGGCGGGCAGCGGACCTCCGTGATCCTGCACTACAACGGCTCGGCGTGGACGCAGGTGACCGTGCCGGACCAGAGCGGGCTGCTCGACGTCGACGCTGTCTCGCCGGCCGACGTCTGGGCGGTCGCGGCCGACGGCTCCGTGCTGAACTGGAACGGCTCGGCATGGACACTGATGACACAACTCGAGCTGTCTAACACCGCCGGG